>CAZVQE010000036.1:0-13266 GCA_964628875.1 uncultured Anaerolineae bacterium | reverse complement strand
TGCTCGGCATCAGGCGTATTGCGTTCATCGAGAATGTTGAATCGCGCCGACGCCAATTCACCCACCAACGCATGATCTGCGCTCGGCGACAAATCACTTAGCACAATCTGCACATCCACTTTGTCACGATAGACATTGCGTTGCAAAGTAAATGTGACGTCATAAATCTCATCGGCCGGTGGCTGTTGCGCTGCGCGCCAATACACGACCTTATTTGAGTGACCTGCGCCATCCTTAAAAATCAGCGACAGATGCTGACCATTTTTGCCAAGCGGCGACACTCGCGTCAGCGACAGCTCACGACTGGCTAGCAGCGGGCGCGAATTGCCCGCACCAAATGGCGCGAGCCGCTCAAGCGCATCGCACAGATCGAGCGACACATCGCGCCACGCCACCATCACAGCCGGTTGTTGCGTCGTGTCGTCGGTTTTGTGAATGGGATGTTGCTGCGCCCATTGGTTAATCGCAGCGGTGAAACGCGCGATGTTATCTGGGCGAATCGAGAAGCCAGCCGCAGCCGGATGCCCGCCGCTTGTCTCGATCAGCTCGTGCTGCGCCGCAATCGCCGCATGTATATCAAACCCTTCGACCGAGCGCGCCGACGCACGCGCGAGGTCGTCGCCCTGCGTACTGATGAGCACAGCCGGCTTACCCGTAGCGCTGACAACCGACGAAGCCACGATACCCAGCACGCTCGCGCTCCATTCAGCCGAATGCAACACGATCACAGCGTTGCGCGCGATGAGTGGATTGTCCGCCAGTTGTTTGAGCGCCTGCGCCTCGATGCGCCGTTGCAGTGCGCGGCGATCTTGGTTGAGCGTTTCAATGCGCCGCGCGAGTTCATTCGCGTGCGCTTCGTCGTCGGTCGTCAGTAATTCAACAGACACGCGCGCGTCATCCAACCGCCCGCTGGCGTTGAGGCGCGGTGCGATCTGAAATCCGATGTCATCCACGTCAGCGCGCCGCAGGTCAACTTTTGCCAGCGCCGCCAATGCGCGCAGACCTATGCGCGGCGATGAGCGCAATTGCGTCAGCCCACGCTGCAACAGATAGCGCGTATCGCCACGCTGCTCGGCGAGATCGGCGACGATGCCGAGCGCAACCAGATCCAGCAGCTCGATGGGTGCAGGTTGATTGCGTTGTTCGTAGAGCGATTTGAGAATGAGGTACGCCACGCCAACGCCCGGCAAACTCGCTAACGCATGATGTGTTGGCAATCGCTTTGGGTTGACAATGGCATGTGCGACTGGCAGCATGTCGCCCAGATCATGATGGTCGCTGATCAGCACATACATGCCAAGCGAGCGCGCAAAGGCAACCTCCTCAAAATCAGACACGCCGCAATCACACGTCAGCAACACGCGCGCACCTGCGTCATACGCCGCGCGAATGCCGGCGATGTTTAGTCCGTGACTATGTGTGGCGCGGTTTGGAATGGTGAAATCTACATCAGCGCCAAGCGTGCGCAGCCCGAGCCACAGCACACTGGTCGAGGTTTGACCATCCACATCAAAGTCGCCCCAGATGTGGATGCGCTCGTTGTTGTTGATGGCGTCGTTGAGCCGCGCAACCAATTCCACCAAATCAGGCAACTCTCGCGGCGGTGTCGGCGTATAAAAATCAGGATCGAGAAAACCACGCGCGGCGCTGATGTTGCGCAAGCCACGCTGCCACAAAATCTGCGCAACCAATGAATGCCCGCCAATCGCTTTTAGATATTCGGTGGGCGGGAGGTTGCTATTTTTTGTGGCTGCTGTCATTTCGAACGGCGCATGAAATGCGCAAGTGAGAAATCACTTAAAAGTAATAAAGCAGGGATTCCTCCCTTCGGTCGGAATGACAAGTACAACGATGTTGTATAGCGCCTCTAGCTCATCGTGACCAATAACTGACCTTGCTCGACGGTCTGACGCGGGTTGACCTTGATGCTGGTGACAGTCGCATCGCGTGGGGCTTTGATTTCATTTTCCATTTTCATGGATTCCAGCACAACCACGACTTGCCCTTTTTTGAGCGCCTGCCCTTCTTTGACGGGAATGGCAACGATCAGACCCGGCATCGGCGATTTGATATTGACTTCGCCGCCCGTCGCACCAAATGCAGCGCCAGCAGCTTCTGCGAGGCGCTTGGTGCGCTCATCCACCACTTTGACGTGATACAGCACACCGTCAATCATCACACGATATTCACCGTCGGATTCTTCGACCAGCACCTCGACGGATTTGCCATTGAGTAGCATCGAATACAACCCCGCGTTGTCAATCGCACGCATGTCAATCGCGCGTGATTCGCCATTTAGCGCGACTTCGTTTTGGCGATCAACATCAATCGTAAAGTTTTGATCTTCGACAGTTGTGATGTATTTCATCGTCATGAAATTATAATGGCGCGATCTAAGACGAAGATGTCTGGATAAAGATGTCAATTCAAAAAACACCCGACCAGCCTTCTGGCAAAAATCACGTTGACGACAAAGCCGTGCAATGGGAAGAAGACCTGCGCCCATTTTCGCGATTGCCGCGCGACACCGCGTCGCATGAGCGCAGCCAACGCGTCGAGCAAAAGTCAACGGTGTGGGTGCCTGCGCTAATCAGTCTGGGCGTGAGCTTGTTGCTATGTAGTTTGTTGGCGTCATATTTCAATCGCAACTTGCCAAACGTGAGCGCCATCGCCGCCAGCTTCCAACCGACCGAGACCAAGCCCGCACCAAGTGCAACTGTGGATCGCCCGCGTCCAACCGCAACGCGCTACGTCGCGCCAACCGAAACACCCATTCCCACCAAAGCGCCGCAAACGACAGCCGCAGCGGGTGAGATCGGCGTCGGCGGCTATGTGCGCATCATCGAGACTGGACCTGACGGACTAAACTTTCGCACCGATCCTTCGCGCAACGCGCAAAAGATCCGCGCATTGCCAGAAGGTGGCGTGTTTGAGGTCGTCGGCGGACCCAATAAATCTGAAGGCATCACTTGGTGGCAGCTCAAAGACAAAGACGGCACCATCGGTTGGGGCTCATCCGCATACATGGCAGCTGCACGTAAACCTTAAAATAAAGTAGATAGCTGATAGCCGACAGCCGATAACTGTCAGCCATCGGCTACCGGCTAAACATGATTCGAGAGCAACTCAAAACACATATTGAAAACGCCATACGCGCGGCGCAAACCAGCGGCGATTTGCCTGCGTTTGACGTGCCGGCGTTTGGCTTGACTCATCCAAAAGAAGAGATGGGCGATTATGCCTGCTCAATAGCGATGCAACTCGCGCGCGTCGCAAAGCTTGCGCCGCCGCAAGTTGCGCAGCGTATCGTTGCGCATTTGCCAACAAACGCCGAATTTGCAGCGGAAGTGGTCGGCGGCTATATCAACCTGCGGCTCAAGTCTGAGTTTTTGGCGTCGCAGATCGGCACAGTGCGACAGGCGAATGGATCGTGGGGCGATATCAATCTCGGCAAAAAACACAAGGCGCAGGTCGAGCATGGCAGCGCCAACCCAACCGGCTATGCCACCATTGGCACGGGGCGCAATGTCGTCGTCGGCGACACGCTCGCCAACACACTCGACGCGGCGGGTTATGACGTACATCGAGAGTGGTATGTCAATGACGCTGGCACACAAGTCAAAGTGTTTGGCGCAAGTTTGTTTTTTCACTATGCGCAGTTTTTGGGAGTGAATGAGACGCCACCAAGTGGAAAATTTTACGAGGGCGAAGACGCAATCGAAGTCGCACAATCTGTCGCCCGATCACACGGCGATGTGTTTTTGAAAATGGCGGATCGCACGAGCGCCATTCAAGAGATCGGCAAGATCGGCATCGAACGCGTGATGGATAACATCCGCGCCACGATGATGCGACTTGGCATCCGCTACGACAACTTTTTTAGCGAGCGTAGTTTGCGCACAAGTGGACTCATGGATGAGACCTTTGCGATGTTGCGCAGCAAAGGATTGCTCATCGAGCATGAGGGCGCGCTGTGGTTCAGCGAAGACGGCAGCTCCATTCGCAGCGGACAAGGCATAAAAAAGAGCGACGACGAATACGCCAACGAAGAGGACGCGCCTGATAAAGATGACAAAGGCAAAGCCCTGCCGATTCAAGCCGTCGTTGTGCGCTCGCCAAAAATCGTGGCTGATCCTGACGAACGTGCAACGTATTTTGCAAGCGACATCCCGTATGTGTGGAACAAAGTCAAACTGCGCGGATTTAACCCCGCCGTGTATGTGTGGGGCGAAGATCATCAAGCCGATGTGCCGCGCGTGCTGACCGCCGCCAAAGCGCTGGGGCTACCAGACAATGCGGCACGCATTTTGATCTATCGCTTTATCACGTTGATGAGCGGCGGCAAAGAGGTGCGCATGGGCAAGCGCAAAGGCAACGCCATCTTGATTGATGATGTGGTGAATGAGATCGGCGTAGATGCGTTTCGCTACGTCATGTTGTCGCGCAGCATTGATACAAAATTTACCGTTGATCTCGACATGCTCAAACAGCAGTCAGACGACAATCCCGTGTATTACGTGCAATACGCACACGCGCGCATCTGCTCGATCTTGCGCAAGATTGCCGAGTCCGATGCGCCAAAGTCGCAACTCGCACATCCAAAATACGAGCATACGAGCGAGCTGTCACTCATCCGCAAAATCTTGGAGCTGCCCGAGATCGTCGAGCTGATCGCTACACAATTGCAACCGCATCATTACACGACGTATGCGCGCGAGTTGGCGCAGGCGTTTAGTGCGTTTTATCGCGACTGCCGTGTCATCGGCGAAGCGCCCGACGTCATGCAGTCGCGCATCCAATTGATCGAAGCCACCAAGATCACCCTCGCCAAAACGCTGCGGTTGATGGGCATGTCTGCGCCCGAGCGCATGTAAGCCTACGATGGATCAATCTGCTCGCAGCATCGCGCGCCAAAACATCACGCGCATCATTGCCTCAGTATTGGCGCTGGCACTCGTGGTCGTTGCTGTAATTTACATGTTGCGCGAGGTCAGCCTCGATGACGTGCGACACGCATTAGAGCATGTGACTGCGTTTGATGTGCTGGCGACGATGGGGCTGCTGGGTGCGTCGCAAGTGTTACGCGCGATTCGTTGGACGCGCATGCTCAATTGGGAGCGCCGCCCGCCGATCAAACATAGCTGGCACGCGCTGCTCAGCGGGCAAATGATTAACTGGCTCTCACCCGTGCGCATCGGCGAGGTCTGGCGCGTGTGGGAGGTCAGCCGACCCAAGCCGCATGTCGCCTCACCGTCATTGTTTTGGGCGGGCACGACGGTGCTGATCGAAAAGAGCCTCGATAGTTTGATGCTGGCGATCATCACGCTGGCGCTGCTATTTGCGCCGCTCAAGATTGATCTGCCTTTGCCGATGGTGCGGCTGATGGCAAGCGGATTTGGCATCGCGCTGCTCATCACCGTGGTGCTGGCAATGCGACCTGATCGCTGGCATCAGCGATTTGAAAAACGATTTCCTCAACTCGCCGCGCTCAATTTATCACCTGACACCGACATGGAACGTACGCGCGTCGCCGCGATGCGCGATCCGCGGCGCTGGCTCGAGTTGCTTGGCACCTCGGCGTTGATCTGGGGAATTGCCATTCTCACCAATCTCATACTCGCGCGTAGCATGGGCATCCGCGCGGGGCTAGGCGCACATCTGCTGTTTATCGTCGTGTTGCAAACTGGAATGGCAGTTGGCATGGTGCCTGCCAATGTCGGTGTTTTTCCACTCGCGGCGTCGCTCGTGTTTGAAGCCAGCGGCTATGATCGCGCGCTTGTGTTTGCATATAGCAGCCTGCTGTATGTGTTGGTCTACAGCGTCAACGTGCTCCTGTGGCTTGCGTTATCGGCGTCGGTGATAATTGCTAACCGACTTCATGTCCGTCGCTGATTTTGATCTGTCTCAGGCGCAATTCGCCAATGTGCTTGGCGTGCATGTGCATAACCTTTCCGTTGATGAGCTCATCGCCGGTATTCGGCATGCCATTCGCACGCAACAAAAAAAGTTTGTCACGTATGCCAATGTGCATGCGATCAACCTCGCGCAAGTCAATCGCGCATTTTTTGATTGTCTGAATGACGCAGCGGATATCGTGTTTTGCGACGGCTTTGGGGTGAAATGGGGTGCTGAGTTTTTGGGACACGCGATGCCTCATCGCTACACCCCGCCCGATTGGATTCCACAGCTGTGCGAGCTATGCGTGCAAAATAATTTTTCTCTGTATCTCGTCGGCAGCAAACCCGGCGTGGCTGAGTCAGCCGCGCGCAAGATGATGGCTGACACGGCGGCGCGCTTTCCATCCGCGCCCGCATTGCGTGTGGTCGGCACGCATCATGGCTATTTTGACAAGCGCAGCGATAGCACTGAGAATCAGGCAGTCATCAACGCAATTAACGCCGCGCACGCGGATATCTTGCTGGTTGGCTTTGGCATGCCGACGCAGGAGTTTTGGCTGGCGCAAAATCTGCCCCAGCTCAATGTCAACGTCGCGCTGACGGGTGGCGCATTTTTTGATTACATCAGCGGCGAGCTAAAACGCGCGCCTAAGTGGATGACCAACAACGGGCTCGAATGGCTTGGGCGCCTCATCGCCGAGCCGCGACGCATGTGGCGACGCTATGTGCTGGGCAACCCGATTTTTATCGCGCGTATTTTGCGGCAGCGATTTTTGAATCGAGAGAAGTAACCACAAAAACACAAAGAACTTAAAGACTGCATACCTTTCTTTGTGCTTTGTGTGTTTTTGTAGTTAAAAAAATAGCACGACTCAAGTCTCCGCAAAATAATTCTTGCGCCGTGCCATTAGAATGGCGTCACAATCATGTCACGCATTCTTCAATCTCTTCCTATCGGTGAAAAAGTCGGCATCGCATTTAGTGGCGGACTCGACACAAGCGCTGCTGTATCGTGGATGCGCAAAAAGGGCGCGATCCCATTTGCCTACACCGCCAACCTCGGGCAATACGACGAGAGCAACTACGACGACATCCCAAAGCGCGCGTTGCAATATGGCGCCGAAAAAGCCGCGCTTGTGGATTGCCGTCCGCAATTGGTGCATGAGGGATTGGTTGCGCTGCAATGCGGCGCGTGGCATATCAGCAGTGGCGGCAAAACCTATTTCAACACGACGCCGCTTGGTCGCGCAGTGACTGGCACAAAACTCGTGCAAGCGATGAAAGAGGACGGCGTCAATATTTGGGGCGACGGCAGCACGCACAAAGGCAATGACATCGAGCGCTTTTATCGCTATGGCTTGCTGGTCAATCCAAATCTGCGCATCTACAAACCGTGGCTCGACAAGCAATTTAATGCCGAGATGGGCGGGCGCAAAGAGATGAGCGAATTTTTGCAGTCGCAAGGTCACGGCTATCGCATGAGTAAAGAAAAGGCGTATAGCACGGATGCCAACATCTGGGGCGCGACACACGAAGCCAAAGACCTCGAACAACTCGACACGAGTGCATATATCGTCGAGCCAATCATGGGCGTGAAATTTTGGGACGCCGCAGTTGCCATTCGCCCCGAAAAAGTCACCGTCGCCTTTGAGCAAGGCTGGCCCCGCGCGATCAACGGCAAAGATTACACCGACATGGTTGAGCTGGTCATCGAAGCCAACGCGATTGGCGGGCGGCACGGACTTGGCATGAGCGATCAGATTGAGAATCGCATCATCGAAGCCAAGAGTCGCGGCATTTACGAAGCGCCCGCAATGGCTTTGCTATTTATTGCCTACGAGCGGCTCGTGAGCGGCATTCACAACGAAGGCACGCTCGACAACTATCGCACGCTTGGGCGACGGCTCGGACGCTTGATGTATGAGGGACGTTGGTTTGATCCGCAGAGCATGATGCTGCGTGAGAGCCTGCAACGCTGGGTCGGCGCAGCCATCACGGGCGAGGTCACGCTCGAGTTGCGACGCGGTGATGATTACACCATTCTCAACACGGTTAGCCCCAATCTGACCTATCACCCCGAGCGTTTGACAATGGAGAGCGGTCAGGGTGAATTTGGACCCGAAGACCGCATCGGTCAGCTCACGATGCGCAATCTCGACATCACCGACAGCCGCGACAAACTCGCCGTGTATGCCAAAGCCGGTGTGCTCAAAGGCGGCGAAGACCTTGGGTTATTGACGTCGGGCGAATAGTGGTATCATTTTGTGATACCAAATGAATTCACGGCACTATCGCACGCTCCAGCAAATTTTTGAAAAGCCTGAGCGTGCAGATATTGCGTGGCGGGATGCGGAGGCATTGCTCATAGCGCTTGGCGCAGAATTGAGCGAAGGCAATGGGTCGCGCATTCGCATCGTGCTTAATGGTGTGCGTGCAGTTTTTCATCGCCCACATCCACGCAAAGAAATGGACAAAGGCGCCGTAAAGTCATTGCGTCGTTTTTTGATGGAAGCTGAGGTGAAGCTATGATGGAATATAAAGGTTACGTCGGACAAGTTGAATACGATGATGCATCTGAAGTTTTTCATGGCGAAATCATCAATATTCGCGATGTAGTTACATTTAGCGGCAAGTCGGTCAAAGAGCTGCAACGCGCTTTTCGTGAGTCCATCGAGGATTATTTGGCTTTTTGCATAGAGCGCAACGAGCTACCAGACAAGCCATTTTCTGGCACATTTACAGTGCGGCTACAGCCTGAGCAACATCGCGCGATTTATACAAAGGCGCGCTCGGAGAACAAGAGCCTCAACGCGTGGGTGACGGATTTGTTTGTAACGGCGGCGCAAAATCCATCGAATGGCACTTTGCGGGAAACGCCTACGGTCAAATATGACGCGCGCAAACGGATCAAAAAATCTTAATCTCACCAATTGTGCAAACCAACTACAACTCAAGTGATCTTATTCACACCCTGCGCGAGGTCGGCATCACGCAGGGCGATATTGTCTTTTGTCATGTTGATCTAGGCGCGCTCGGCATCCCAGACGCGGCAGCAAAATTAAATCCGCGCAGCGCCACATTCCGCCATGATCTGAGTGACGCGATGTGCGAGACACTGCTCGCGGCGTTGCGTGAATCGGTCGGCGCGCATGGCACGATTTTGATTCCAACGTTCAGCTACTCATTCACAAAAAATCAGCCCTACGATCCAGATACTACGCCGTCCGACGTCGGCGAATTTACCAACTATTTTCGCCAGCGACCCGATGTCATCCGCAGTGCGAATCCGATTTTTTCGGTGGCGGGCTGCGGCGCACGCGCGCACGAGATGCTCGATGATCTGCCGACGGATTGCTTTGGCGCGGACAGCGTGTTTGATCGCATCGTGCGCGCCAATGCCAAATATGTGTTGATCGGCACAGGCGTGATTAGCAGCACGCTGCTGCACCACCCTGAGCAAATGCTCGGTGTGCCGTATCGCTTTCTCAAGTTATTTAGCGGACAGCGCAAAGATGGCGCGCGCTGGCTCAAAGAGAGCTGGCTCTACAACGTGCGCATCTATCAGCCAAATTGCGCCACCGACGTCTCGCGCCTCGAAGCTGACCTGCGCGCGCAAAACGATCTGCGTGAGGCACATGTCGGGCGCAGTCAAGTCATGTGTATCAACAGTGCTGATTTTTACAACACGTGCGTGGCGGGCATCACGCGCGATGCGTGGTATCTCGCGGCGGGTCCGGCGCTGAGTGAGGGTGAATTGGTCGAGCGCGAAGATACGCGGCGCGAGGATACGCGGCGCGAAGACACTCGCACACAAACCAATTTACACATCGAGCCGCTCAACGCGAACGCTAGCATGAGCGAGATGGTGCGCGCGCTGTGGCAGCTACCGCGCGAGATCGTCTCTGCCGGCTACGACGTCGCGCTCGACGCACTCACTAACCAGCTTGCACCTGCCATTCAACAAACAAAGTCCGAAATCATCACACACAAATACGCCAGCGGCACACCCGCTTGGACGTGGATCGTACCTGAGCGCTGGACGTGTCACGAGGCATATCTTGAGACGCTCGACGGCAAGCGCTTGTTTAGCTACGCCGATCATCCGCTGCACGTCGTGTCGTACTCGCTGCCGTTTGAGGGCGTCGTGTCGCGTGATGAATTGCTGGCGCACTTACACACGCATCCAACGATGCGCGACGCGATCCCGTTTAAGTTTAAATATTACGAGCGCGATTGGGGCTTGTGCTGCACTCAGGCGCAGCGCGATGCGTTGACGGATGCGCAGTATCGCGTTGTCATTCACAGCGAATTTAGCTACAGTCATCTCAAAGTCGCCGAGGTCATCGCGCGCGGCAAGCATGAGCAGACCTTTGTGCTGTGCGCGCATCTGTGCCATCCGCATATGGTGAATGACGATCTGAGCGGATGCGTCGTCGGCGTTGAGGTCATGCGTCAGTTGTTGCGACGGGCTGATTTGAATTACACCTATCGCCTGTTGATCTTGCCCGAGACCATCGGCTCGGTCGCGTGGCTCAGCCACAACAAACCTCTCGTGCCGCACATGATCGGCGGTTTGTTTCTTGAGATGCTCGGCACCGATTTGCCGTTTGCGTTGCAGCGCTCGTTTGCAGATGACACTGCGTTGGATCGCGCACTGATTGATGTATTGCAACAGCAAAACCCCGCCAACTGGCACGGCGCATTTCGCACGGTGATTGGCAACGACGAGCGCCAATTTAACGCGCCGGGTGTGCGCGTGCCGATGCTGTCGCTCTCGCGCGTGCTGCCACAATCGCACCCGCAACATCCATACGCCGAGTATCACAGCGACAAAGACACGCCCGACATCATCAGCCAACTGCGTCTCGAAGAGTCAGCCGCGCTCGTGCTCAAGATGATTGAAGCATTCGAGAGCAGCCAGATATCAGCCCCCAACCCCCAGCCTCCTGCTTCCAGCTCCCAGCTCCCCATTGAAAATCTCTACAAGGGCGAAGTGTTTTGCTCGCGCTACGGCATTCACATTGACTATTACACCGACCCCGAGGGCAACCGCGAGCTATTTAAGGTGATGAATTTGATTGACGGCACGCGTACGGTCGAGCAGATTGCGGCGCGTTGCGGCGCGTCGGTTGCTGTCGTTGAGCGCATCGTAAATTTGTTGCGGACGAAAGGACTGGTGAGTGTTGGTTGAGTTTGACGGCGCTAGAGTTAGCGCCGTGCTCTTTGACATGGACGGCTTGATGATTGACACCGAGCGGCTGGCGCGGCGTGCGTGGGATCGCGCCTTTGCGGACGATGGGTTGATCGTGCCAGATGAGGCGCATCTGCGCGCCATAGGTCGCACCGTCAAAGACACACTACAAATTTGGCGCGATGCGCTTGGCGCACATGTAGATGTCGAATCCATCAACGCGCGCAAGATACGCTACCTCGAACAGATTTACAACACCGAGGGCGTACCGCTCAAGCCCGGCTTACGCGAATTGCTCGATGCGCTGGATGCGCACCACGTGCCATACGCCATTGCCACCTCAACCGCCCGTACACAAGCCACGCTCAAAATCTCCAAGCTAACTGTGCCGCAAAAATTTGATGTGGTCGTGTGCGGCGATGAGGTCGCGCACGGTAAACCCGCACCGGATATCTTTCTCGCGGCGGCACGCAAGCTAGCAACACCGATCACAAAATGTGTCGTGCTGGAAGACAGCCTCGCCGGTATTCGCGCCGCGCACGCTGCTGGCGCGATTCCACTCATGGTGCCTGATATCGTGCAGCCGGACGACGCCACACGCGCACTCGCGCGACATGTGTTTGCTTCGTTGCATGATGTGCGCATCGCATTGTTTGGGGCATGATCGCGGATAAATTTATGGTGAGATCACGCCTTGCGCGGCGACATTGTATTCGCGCGCGCCATACGTCGCGTCATAAGTTCCTATATACACATCAGAATGTTCTAAAGGCTTGAGGGTGTCACTAGGATTTAAGAATAGCGTTAATTCGCCACAACAATCTAGAAAACGCTCTGGATGCAAATCCCATCGAACCGCTTTAATACCTGTCACCTTAAATTCGGTGTTGTTTGCTATCCTTCCACATACAGAGAGAAAACCAAACTTCTGGACACACTCTGACAGCGAATAAAAACTCACATCTAAACTCGCATAACGCAGATTTTGAGCCGTTACCGTCGTAAAGCCAATCACCTCGCCGTCATATTTCAAACCTTGTACATCGCGTTGGTGAAACCCAGGCGCAATAATGGGGATGCTTTGTCCTGAAGGAATCATTGGCAAAGTTGTTGTCCAGTTAGTAGAGGTTACAACTTCGCCTGCACTGTCACGAAAATAAATTTTTCCCGATGGGTTATAGATCGGTTGAGGCGTAGGGTTAAATACTTCGCCATCAATAAATACGCCATTTGCTTTCGTCCCAACAGGACGCAAATTCATTAGTTGAATGCTTGGAAAAAGAATCAGTGGCAGAAATTGGCGAGATTCATTTGCCGAATTTAACTTTGTAGGCTGAAACGCAAATTGGGAAATCACGTAACAAATAACAATGAATACGCTAAGGTGAATCTTGATTTTCACTTGTTTTCCTCTTCGCAAAGAAAAAGTGTATAAGCCTAACATTTCAGATTAGAGCTAACGCCCTGAGTTTGCGCGCATAATACGCGCATGCGAACCTACTGGAAATACAGCATCGCGCGCGACGTTTTGTTTGGCGCAAACACGGCTCAGCACATCGGCGAAGAACTGACGCTGCGTAACATCACCCGCGCATTTATCACCACCGACAAGCATCTGGTCGGCGCGGGCGTGATTGACAAAATCGGTGCATCGCTGACACAGGCGAATATCCAATTTGCGGTGTTTGATGGCGGCGCGCCCGAACCCAGCACCGATATCGTCGAAGCCGCCGCGACTGCCGCGCGCGCATTTGCGCCGCAAGCCATCATCGGCATCGGCGGCGGCAGCAACATGGACGTCGGCAAGGTCATCGCCGCATTGCTGGCAAATGGCGGCTCGGTGTTTGATTACTTTGGCGAAAATAAAGTGCCGGGTCCGGCATTGCCGATCATCGCCATGCCAACGACGGCTGGCACTGGCTCGGAGACAACACCCATTGCCGTGCTCGAAGATGTGCGCCGCCATCTCAAGCTCGCCATCTCAAGCAACCACATCATGCCGACGCTGGCAATCGTGGATCCGGTGCTGACGGTGAGCTGCCCGCCCAAGGTCAGCGCCGAGAGCGGCATGGACGCGCTGACGCACGCCATCGAGAGCTACACGGTTTTAGATTTTCATGCGTTGCCGTATCCGCCTGAGCGACGTGTGGCATTCACCGGCAAAAATCCGCTGACTGA
>CAZVQE010000035.1:0-13396 GCA_964628875.1 uncultured Anaerolineae bacterium | reverse complement strand
ATGACTCCAAGTGGCACGCCGATGATCAAACCCAATACGCCATATACCAACACCATCGTCAAATACATGCCAGCAATTTGATAGGTCTGCGCGCCGACGGCTTTCATGATGCCAACTTGGCGAATCTGTTGGGCCATGACCGAATTGACCGTATTGACCACAAGAAACGCGCTAAGGAAAAGCGCTAACACGCCAATAACGGTCAAGATGAGTGAAATTGCAGTCAGCGGATCTTCGCCAAAATGTTTGCCCGGGTTGCTTTGAATAGAAGCGCCGATCCAACGACGATGATCGTCCTGCACGCGCTTTTTGATTTGCATGGCAATCGCGTTGATCGAGTCAAAGTCGGTCGCATTTTCTGACACGATAAATCTCATCGAAGAAAAAGTGCGGGGGTTGCCGAGCCATTCCCATGTATCGAGTGACATATAGGTCACGATGAGGTTAGTGAAGCTGATGGGCGGCGCGTTTACGTCGTGGACAATGCCCGCGATGCGCAGGTCGCGTTTTTTGCCGTTGGGTAATTCGAGTGTGATGTTATCGCCGACACTCAGCTTAAAGTAGTCGGCGGCGTTACGATCCAGCAATACTTCGCGCATCGGCGGCGTCTTTGCGCCGCTGACATACTCCCATTGGTTGATCTGCACATGCTCAAAATCACCGATGACCTGCAACCAAGCATCTTTGCGCTGGTTGCCGATAAAGACGGGCCAGATCGTCGAGTCGCGCCCTTCAGCGTCTTTGACGCCATCCATCTGACGCACTGAGCGTATAAAGTCCTCATCAAGCGGAAATGCCGTGATGATCGCGCTGCGGTCATTTGTAACACTATATTGCGCTTTAAGATCAATTAGACCTATCTCGCGCGCGCCTGCCATCGCGCCCACGGCAAACACGCCAACGGCAATTGACATCGCCACCAGCAATGTGCGTGTCTTATTCATCCACAAGTCATGAAAAACTTTTAGCCAACGAGGCGCAACCTTCATCGTATGCAATTATCGTCAGAGGCGTCAGATGAGAATACATTTAGTTTTGCAAGTTCAAATTCCTATCCTGAGAATCGAAAAAAATCTACGTACAAAGATCATTACAATCACGCGATCATGTCATCTACAGAATTTATTCCAAAATCAGTCATGGTCATCGTGGCGCATCCGGACGACATCGAGTTTGGCAATGCCGGCACAATCGCCAAATGGACACGACGTGGCTGTCGCGCGGTGTATGTTTTGACCACCAGCGGCAATGGCGGCACGCATGACCCGCAATTCACCCGCGAGACCATCGGCGCACTACGCGAGGCTGAGACACGCGCAGCCGCCGCGCTGTGTGGCGTGCATGAGGTTGAGTTTTTGCGTTACAACGACGGTGAGGTCATGCCGACGCTTGAGTTGCGCAAGGACTATGTGCGACTCATCCGCAAACACAAACCCGAAATCGTGATGGCAATGAATCCGACCCACATGTTCATCGGCAAAGATTACATCAATCATCCAGATCATCGCGCAGTTGGCACTGCAACGATGGATGCGGTTGCGCCTGTGTGCGCCATGCCGCTCATGTATCCTGAGCTTGGCGAGGCTCACCGCGTGCGCGAGGTTTGGCTCGGCGCGTGGGACGGCAACGCCGATGTGTATGTAGATATCTCAGAGACGCTCGATATCAAGATGGACGCGCTGCGCCAACACAAAAGCCAAGTAGACGAAAACACCGTGCAGATGGTGCGTCAATGGGCAACCGAAAATGGCAAAGGTCTCGCCCCTGCTGAGAGCTATAAAGTGATGATGCTGGAGAAACGCGAAGAACAAAAATGAGATATTAGAAGTCAGAGGTCAGATATCAGATGCCAGAAATCTGCAATCTGATATCTGAAATCTGCTATCTGACTTCTCAGATTAATCGCCCCACTCCGCAATGACCGATGCGCATATCCGTCGCGCCGTGCAATGCTAGGTCAGATAGGGCTTTGCCGACGCCAATCGCAAACTTAAAACCGTGACCGCTGCACGGCGAGGCGATCAGCACGTCGCGCGTCGTCGGCGCAAAATCAATCACAAAATCTTCGTCGGGCGTGACGGTGTAGAGGCAAGCAATCGCATCAAAGTCACGCCCCGCCGCGTCTGGCAAATGCTGCGACATATAGGCGCGCAGACGTTGAGTGACCTCGACGCTGGGTTGTCGATCGTAGTCTTCGATCTTGATAAATTCTTTGTCATGATGAATGCCCATCTTGACGCCCGCGACGCCCAGCATCGGAAAACCATAATAATTTGTCGCGCCATAATGAATCCACACTGGGAATCTACCCGTCGCAAATGACGGCGCGTTGGCACGTGGCGCGAAATACACCACCTGCTCTTTCTCGATCTTCAGTGGCAACGCACAGTTGATCTGCGCCAAGAGTTGATTTGCCCATGCGCCCGCGCTGACGATGCCCTTCTTTGCGCGGTAGCGCGCGCGGTCGGTGACAACCTCCACGCCGCCAGATATGGGCGAGATCGTCAAACATTTCTCATTGGCATGTATCTGCGCGCCGTAATGCGCCGCGCGCGCGACTTGCGTTTGCACACACAATGTCGCATTGAGCACGCCCGCGTCTGGCGAGTAGACCGCTTGCACGTGTTGCGGCATATTCCATTGGGGGAATTTGTTTTTCAGCGCAGTGAAATTTATTCGTTCATAGGTCGCGCCGACGGCTTGCAAGGCTTGCTCAACTTCGTTCACATTTTGCATACCAATGTCATCCGTGCCAAGATCAATTCCACCGGTCTCGGTCAGTAGCTTGACGCCCGCGTCTTGCTCGAGCGCGCGCCACAACGGTTTGCACTGCATGGCAAATTTTGCATAGTCGGCGTTTGTGTATGCAAATCGAAATATGCGCGACTCGCCGTGTGAGCTGCCGCGTGTGTGCGCAATCTCAAATTGCTCCAGCAACAACACGCGCTGCTTTGCGCGCGCAAGATGGTACGCCGCCGCGCTGCCCATCGCGCCCGCACCGATGATGACGACATCAAATTCCGTTTGATTCATGATCAGATTTTACGCGCGATAGTACACTCACTTCATGCCAAAAATTGTCATCATCGGTGCCGCCAGCGCGTCATTTGGACCGGCGGTGCTGGGAGATTTATTTATCCATGCGAATGTGTTGCGCGGCAGCGAGATATGGTTGGTTGACACCGCGCCCGAAGCCTTGCACACGATGTACGCCTACGCGCAACGGCTCAATGCGGCTTGTGGCTCGCCGTACTCGATTCACCAAACCACCGAGCGACGCGATGCGCTACCGCTGGCTGACTTTGTGATTGTGTCGGTTGCGGTGAATCGCATCGCCACGTGGAAACTCGATTGGCAAATACCGCTGCGTCACGGTGTGCGGCATGTGCTGGGCGAAAATGGCGGACCCGGCGGATTGAGCCACGCGCTGCGAAACATACCGCTCATCCTTAGCATCGCGCGCGACGTCGAGACACTCGCGCCAAACGCGTGGTTGCTCAACTTTACAAATCCGATGAGCCGCATTTGCCTCGCGCTGCATCGGCACACGCGGGTCAAATTTATCGGGCTGTGTCATCAGATCGGCGAGGGCTACCGCTTGGTCAATCAAGTTCTGCAGCGCGTGCCACTCATGCCAACGAACGAACATTTGATGAGCGAGCAACAGCGCAGCGACTATCGCAACGCGCTGGAGTCGCGTTATCACTTGCAAGCCGCGGGCATCAACCATTTCACATTTTTTACGGCGATGCACGACCGTCAGACTGGCGAGGATTTGTATCCTGAGTTTCGCACGCGCGTCGCCAAAATGCCGGCTTCTTTTGAATTGCTCTCGCGGCGTTGGCTCGACACATTTGGTTTGTTTTGTGCTACAGGCGACGGTCACGCGGCTGAGTATGTCGGCTATGGCGCAGAGACGATGGAGCTTAGCGGCTACGACTTTGATGCGTATGAACAACGCGGCGCAGCGCAATGGCAACACATCCGCGATGTCGCCAGCGGCACACAGCCACCGAGCTTTATCGCGTCGGGCGAGCGCGCCGCGCAAATCATGTGCGCCATCACGCGCGACAGCAACACACATGAGTTATCCGCAAACTTCGTCAATCGCGGCGTAATTCGCAATCTGCCCGACGATGCCATCGTCGAGACGCCCGCGACGGTCAATGCCACTGGCATACATGGCATGCACATCGGTGAGCTACCGACTGGCATCGCAGCGATGATGCGCCAACAGATTGACATCCAAGAGTTGGTGGTCGAGGCGGCGGTCACGGGGAATCGCGCGGCAGCCATGCAAGCCTTGTTGCTTGATCCACACATTCACAGCTATGCACAAGCCGATCACCTACTCGATGATCTATCGCAGGCGCATGGATTTTTTGGCAAATAGCGACTATCGGTTGTCGGCTTTGTTGCGGCGCAAGCTAGGCACGCCGCGCTGATACACCCACCACTCGACGAGCAATAGCACCAGTGCTAGTGCTGCCGCCCAGCGCCAAATCTCACGCTGAGTAAATGCGCTGAGCTTGGGTTGTTCGGCAGGTGCGGCGGCAGCGCCAAAGGTGACGCTCGCGTTTGGCGTGATATCCGATTCGAGTGAATTAAAAAAATTGACCGCAAACGCGCCGCGCGTATCGCCGACCTGCACCGTGTATGCGCCGACTTGATTGGTGTCGGCGTACCCGCGTTGATTGACGATGATCTCGCGCCCGCTCGGATCGCGCACAATCGCGCCATTAGGCAGCGGCACGACCTCCCCGGGTTTGACACTGGGCGGGATGCTCAGCCCTTGAGACGGCGCGAGCCACTCGACAGCGTTTGCCATGAGAATCGGAAATGCGAGTTGTAGCGGTAGATCGCTGCGGCGCAATTCAAACGGCACCAACACAACGCGACCTAGTGACACCGTGTTTTGCTCGTCGTTTTCAGATTGACCCGCGTACAGCAACGCACCACCTTGTGATTCGACGATCGGTTTGAGCCACGTTGGCGCGCTGATGATGGCTGATTGCTGCACATTGACGGTGCGCCAATTCACCGACTGCATGATCGGGTGCGCCTCTGCGCGCACATAGCCTGTGTTGCTAAACACAGCCGTGCTGCTAAAAAATTGTTGCGTGCCAATTAACAAGACATTGGCTTGTGGTGGCAGCGCAGCCAGATCAACAGGCGTGTTGTCAATGACATACAAATCGTAGTTTCGCTCGACGCTCGCATCACCGACGATATTGGTCGCGCGAGACACTTGCAGATTTGGCAGCACGCTCAACACCTGCTCGATAAATCGGTTGCCGCGCGTCACGAGTAAGGCGCGTCGCAACGTCGTGCCACTCGTCACCGCCGTCGCGCTGTCATCGAGCGCGAGCGTGTTGTGTTGCGATTTTTCAATGGACGCGCGCACGTATGACACATCGGCTTTGATGTCATTGACCGTCCAAGATGCAGACTGCTTTGGGGCAATTTTGATCGTGCGCGCATCTATGAGCTGTGTGTCGCTGCGCAGCGTCACGAGCGCTTCATCCTCTTTGTCGCCATTATTTTGCAGGCGAATGAAAGCTGACGCGCCGCGCGGCGTGGGGCGCAAGGTCAGCGTGTTGATGGCTAGGTTGTCGCCGTTGCTGCCAATCGGGACAAATTGTGCTTTCTTCTCGATCAACTTGAGATCATCGGCGTGTGCGCCATCGCTGACGACGATGAGGGTTGTGTTGTCATTCGAGATAGACGAGGCGAGCGACACGGCCGCGGCCCAGTTTGCACTCGTCAGGCTGGGCTGTGCTTCATCCAAAGCCGCGTCCAGCTCGAGCTTGTCACGCACGATGCCCGTCAGCGCGCGCGGAGAGCCATCTACCAAGATCAGTGACATCTCGTCGCTGGCGCTCATGCCATCAATCAGATTACTGACGCGCGACTTGGCAACCTCAAAGCGCGATGGCGTCACATCCCGCGATTGCATCGAGGCTGAGCCATCAAGCAACACGATCAACCTGCCATTGTTGCCGCCCGGCAGATTGAGATACGGACGCACCAACGCAAATACGAGAAACGCGAGTGTGAGCAACTGCAAAAGCAACAACAAATTGCGGCGCAGTTTTTGCCACAGCGTGTTGGCTTCGCGGTCTAGCAGTACTTCTTTCCACAGCATGGTGCTGCTGACGTTTTGTTCGCGGCGTTGCAGTCGCAGCAGATACAGCAGCACGATCGGCACTGCCAGCAGCGCAAAAAAGAAGGCGATGGGATCAAGCACATTCATTAGCGCAACCACCCCTCGCGGCGCAGATCGGTCACGATGGTCTGCTCTATGGGCAACGCAGTATCTGCCATCCAATACAACACGCCATGCGCACGGCTGTATTCACGGATGGTAGCGAGCCATTCATCAAGTCGTTTTGCGTAGCGATTCATGGTGGCTTCGTAGAGGCTGATGTCTTGTTTGTGGCTGGTCTCGACGTCTTTGAGCCGCAGGTCGCCCTCAAACACAGGATCAAGCTCCGCCGGACACAACGTCTGCAACACGCGCAGCTCCATTTTGCTGGCGAGCGCATTTAGCCCATCGGCGTAGCCACGCTCATCGAGTAAATCGCTAATCAGCACGCATACGCCCGAGCGCGCATGTGACGCATATCGGCGCAGCCATTCATTGAGCTGTGGAATCGCGCCCGTGACTGCCGCATTCTCAAGAAAACTCATGACCTCTGCCGTGCCAGCGCCGCGCTTGGGACCATAATGAGCGCCGGTGTTGGTCTCGATCTGCACACGATCTCCAGACACCAGCGCAATGTGCGCCAATGACAACGCCAATTGCGTAGCACGCGTCCATTTCGCAGATTCGTTTTCGGTTTCATCCTTCCAGCGCATCGAGGGGCTAGCATCCACCAATACATGCACAGTCAGGTCTTGTTCTTCTTCAAACAGCTTGATGTATGGGCGTTGCAGACGCGCGTAGATGTTCCAATCTACGCGGCGGGGGTCATCGCCGGGCGTGTAGTTACGATAGTCGGCAAACTCAACTGACTGACCCCGTTTGTGACTGCGACGCTCGCCGATGTATGACCCCGAGCGACGACGACGGCTGACAAATTGCATACCGTTGAGCGACCGCAGGAAGGCTTCGGAGAGCGTTGGCATATTTATGGTTCGTGACGCATTAATCCTAGTAGACGATCAAAGTCACGATCATATGAATATAAGATTTCAGATTCGCTCATTGCCATACTTGATGCAATCAAGGCGTCACCAAAATCTAAATTTGTGTTTGCGAATAAATCAAGCGCGCCTAACACTTCTTCGCGCTGATCTACTAAAAAATTTGGCAAGCGAACTAAATAGCGCAGCATATCCGCAATTTGCTCGTGCGACTTTGCATACAAACGCGGCGAGGACAACACATACACAACATCAGCAATTGTAGTAACCGGCATTCGCAGCGTAATTTCTTTTCTTTCAACCCGCTCAAACAAATGAGCCGCGCGGCGTTGCTTTTGGAGGTCATCGCCCGTCAACAACCTGATAATTACATCTGCATCCACAAATGGATCAGCCATGTTTATTTACGCGTATTTTTTCGTAGTGTGATTCGATCTTCGTGCGCGATAGCGCGCATATCTTTCCATGTCAATGACTTTTGAAGCTGTCCGGCAGCGCCACGTAAATCAGCAATGGATTGATAACGTGGAAGTTTCAAACGCACGCTTCCATCGGCTTCTAACACTAAGGCAATTTTTTGACGCTCTGTTATTTTTAGATGCTGGCGCACAGCCGCAGGTATTGTTACTTGCCCTTTGCTCGACATCGTCATCAATATTTCTGCCATTTTCACCTCGACCAAAATGTAAGGCGAAGGCATTATACGCCTTACGTTAGTTTGCGAGAGCGTCTCAAATCGAAGAAATGACCGTCATTCCTCACTTACGCACAAAGTGCGCAAGTGAGGAATCCCTGCGGCGTTAGTTGAAAGGGATTTCTCGCTTGCGCATTCCATGCGCCGCTCGAAATGACGTATTGCTCTTAGACACTCTCTAGTTTGCCGAGTATTGCATCGGTCATCTCGCGCGTGGTGGCGCCGCCGCCGCCAAGATCGGGCGTGCGCACACCGCCACTAATAGCTGCAAATACGGCGCGTTCGATTTGATCGGCGACGGCGGGCATGTGCCATTGATAGCGCGCGAGCAGCGCCGCGCTGAGAATCGCGCCACAAGGATTAGCGATGCCTTTGCCGGCGATATCGGGTGCGCTGCCGTGCACTGGCTCAGCGATCGCCACGCCTTCGCCGATGTTCAATGCTGGCGCGACTCCCATTCCCCCGCCCCAGACGCAGGCAAGGTCAGACAAGATATCGCCAAAAAGGTTGGTCGTGACGATGACATCAAACTGTTGTGGCTTTGACGCGAGCAACATAGCAGCCGTGTCCACCAGCACTTCATTAATTGCCACATCGGGAAACGCAGTAGCCTCCGAGCGCACGGCATCTCGAAAGACGCCATCGGTGAGCGGCAGGATGTTGGCTTTGTGGACAATGGTCAATCGTTTGTTGCGGCGTTGCGCAAGCTGAAGCGCGATCTTGCCGATACGCGCCGACGCGGCGTGTGTGATGACACGCTCAGCAATGGCTTCGTCGCCGCGCATGTATTCGCGTTGCACATATAACCCTTGCGTGTTTTCGCGCACGATCAGCAAGTCAATAGGTGCACCGCTAATTGAGCGCGTCGGGCGCAAATTGGCATATAGATCAAACGCTTGTCGCATGCCAATGATCGGGCTGCGATAGCCTTCGACTTTTTTTGAGGGGGACTGCGTGGCGCCAAAGATAGCTGCGCCGCAATCGCGGATGGCTTGTTTGGTTGCATCAGGCAATGCATTGCCGACGCGCGTAAAACAGTCCCAACCTGCGTCCGCGTCAACGGTTTGCAAATCGGGCAGCACACGGCGCAACACTTCGACCGCGCACGGCACGACCTCATTCCCCACACCATCACCGCGAATGACACACAACTTGATCTCGGTCATGGCGCGGATTGTAATCGGCAATCGTTAGTTGCCGTCAGGTATCAGCTCATAGGTCACGGCGTATTCACGGAAGCCGTTGCTGGCATAAAATTTGCGTCCGGCTTCGTTGTGAACAAGCGCCTCAAGCACAATGCGTTTGTGTTGCGGAAAAATTTCGGTGAGCATCATTTTCATGGCGGCGCTACCGATGCGCTTACGGCGCAGGCTGCGATCCACAAAAAATTGACGGATATAGATTGAGTCGCCGTCATCGCGGAAAAGCGCATACGCCACCGGCGCGTTTTCGTCCTCAAAGATGGCGGCGGTGTATTCGCTTTGCAACCAGCCGCGCATGCGCAGCTCAAGCTGCGCGGGGGTCATGGCATTGCGATGCCCTTCATCTTGGATGAGTTGTTGATTCATGCGCGCAAGCGTGGCGGCGTCACTAAGTCCAGCAATTCGATATTTCAAAGTCATGGTGTTTTTCTACTGATTAATGTGAGTTCGGGATAAAAGTGAATTTGTCATTCTGAGGGGTGCGGAGCACGACGAAGAATCTCTAGTGCGTCAGTACACACGCATTATCAGAGATTCTTCACTTCGCTCCGCTTCGTTCAGAATGACACTCATGCTTTCCTTCGCTTATCCTGAATTAACGTTGATTAAATTGCTCAAATTTTTTGACGAGGTTGTAGTCACCGACAAAGAATGGCGTGCGGTGATGCAAGTCTTTTGGAGTCAGATCAAGGATGGATTGATTGCCATTCGAGGCATAACCGCCAGCATGGTGCGCGATAAAGGCAAGCGGTGCGCATTCATACACAAGGCGCAGTTTGCCGTTGGGTGATTTTTTGTCGGATGGATAGTAGTAGACGCCACCATCCAATAGATTGCGGTGAAAGTCAGCGACCAGTGAACCAACGTAACGTAGCGACATGGCTTTCTTTGGCGCGTCATCGCCCTCACCTTGCAGCCAGCGCGTGTAGCCCTGCACGGATGGCGCCCACGAGCGCTCGTTGCCTTGATTGCATGAGTAGTATTTTGGCGTTGAGGGGAATCGGATATCCGGATGCGACAAGATGAACTCACCAAACGTCGGGTCGAGTGTGAAGCCATGCACGCCGTTGCCCGTCGTATAAACCATCATCGTGCTGGGTCCGTAGATCACGTAGCCTGCTGCGAGCAAGTCACGTCCGGGTTGCAACAGATCCGCCGTCTGTCCCGTTTTGGTCAATGTCACACGCTTATAGATGCCAAAGATCGTGCCGACGCTGACGTTTGTATCAATGTTAGATGAGCCATCCAGCGGGTCAAACACCAACACATATTTGCCAGTCGCATACTCAGGCGGAATCTGAATCACATCCTCGACCTCTTCGCTCGCCATCGCACCCAGCTTGCCAGTAAAGCTATTCATGTTGATGATGAGTTCATTTGAAAACACATCCAACTTCTTCTGCTCCTCGCCTTGCACATTTGAGGTGCCAGCAAGCCCCATATTGGCGGTCAGACCGAGGCGGCGTGTCTCACGCGCAATTATCTTGGCGCATAGCGCCATGTCATATAGCAACGCCGAAAAGTTTCCGTGTGCGCCGAGTTCTTTCTCGCGTTCAATAATATGCCTTTGAATCGTATCCATGCGATTTATTCCTTTTGTAAAGGATAGCTTAATTATGATCGCGCTACAAAGTGCTGAGTGTCCAATTGGCACTAAGCGAGGTGGCTAGGCGCCTGTGGATTGCTCAATTACAATCTTGCAACTCCAAAATAATTTTTGACCATATACTCGGCGAGCTAGCGACCGACTGAGCCTATGACCTCTCAAAATATGCAAAACAAAGCCGCCATCATGACAAAACCCACTCACCGCGTTGGCGTTGATATCGGCGGCACATTTACTGACCTAATCGTGTATGACGACGTTACAGGCGCATTTACTATTGGCAAGACACTGACTACGCCTGCTGATCCTTCATTGGCCGTGCAGACCGGTATGCGCGACATACTGACCCAAGCAGGGCTCGAACCCTCCGCCGTCAATACACTCGTCCACGGGACGACTCTCGTCACCAACGCGATGATCGAACGCAAGGGTGAACTAACAGCACTGCTCACAACAGCGGGGTTTCGTGACATCGTCGAGATCGGGCGCGAGCAACGCTTTGAGTTGTATGACCTGATGCTTGAGCATGCCAAGCCGCTCGTGCCGCGCTATCTGCGGTTTGATGTGCCGCAGCGCACGCTTGCTGATGGCACAAGCGCTCAATCACTGGATATTCCATTCATCGAAAAGCTAGCGCGCGAACTCGAGGCGAAAGACATCCGAGCTATCGCCATATCTTTTTTGCACAGCTTTACAAATCCAGCCGATGAGCAAGCCGCACGTGAGGCGATCCGCCGTGCCACGCCAAATATGCGCATCTCGCTGTCATCAGAGGTGATCCCTGAGATCCGCGAGTTTGAGCGCACTTCGACGACGGTTGCGAATGTGTATGTGCAAGGGCGCGTCGAGCGCTATCTGCGAGAGCTGCAAGCGCGGCTAGAACAACTCGGCTATCACGGCAACTTCTTTATGATGTTGTCGAGTGGCGGCATTGCCACAATCGAGACCGCCATCAGATTTCCGGTGCGCCTGTTGGAATCGGGTCCCGCCGCCGGTGCGTTGGCTGCTGCGCATAGCGGACATCTCTGCGGGCAACCCAATCTGCTGTCATTTGACATGGGCGGCACAACGGCTAAGCTGTGTGTGATTGACAAAGGCGAGCCGCTCATCGCGCATGACTTTGAGGTTGATCGGCGCTACCGATTCAAAAAAGGCTCTGGCTTGCCGGTCAAAATCCCAGTGATCGAGATGATCGAGATCGGCACGGGCGGCGGCTCAATCGCGCGCGTTGATGCGCTTGGTTTGCTCAAGGTCGGACCCGACTCGGCGGGCGCAGATCCGGGACCCGTGTGCTATGGCAAAGGCGGCACGCAACCGACCGTGACCGACGCCGATCTTGTGTTGGGCTATCTGGATGCCAATTTCTTTTTGGGCGGCAAAATGAAGCTCGATGTTTCGGCGGCGCGCAACGCCATTCAAACACACATCGCCGACAAGCTCAATCTGAGCGTCGAAGAGGCGGCGTGGGGCATCCATCAGGTCGCCAATGAAAACATGGCAAACGCCGCGCGTGTGCATACGTTTGAGCGCGGCAAAGACCCACATCGTTTTCCGTTGTTTGCGTTTGGCGGCGCGGGACCTGTGCATGCCTATCGCGTGGCGCTGGCGCTCGGTTCACCGATGCTGATCGCCCCATTTGGCGCGGGTGTCATGAGTACGCTCGGATTTTTAGTTGCGCCATTGGCATTTGACTTTGTGCGCTCGTGGCACACCAAGCTCGATAGCCTCGATTGGAGCAAAGCCAACGCGCTGCTGGCACAAATGGAATCTGAAGGCGAAACCGTGCTGGTTGAATCAGGTTTGAAAAAAGATCAGATCCAACATCGGCGACAAGCCGACATGCGCTACGTCGGACAAGGTCACGAAGTGCGCGTAACGCTGCCAAGCCACGCGCTCAGCGCAGACGACACGCACACGATTCAGGCGCAATTCGAGCAAACCTATCACGAACTATATGGGCGATTTGGTCCGCCTGTCGCTATCGAGATTATTAATTGGCGCGTCATCAGCAGTGGCGCCCCGCACGATCTGCGATTGCAAATACACAAAGACAATGTCGGCGATGCTGCCTATGCGCGCAAGGGTTCGCGGCTGGCTTGGTTCCCTGAAACCAAGAGCTACACAGACACGCCGATCTATGACCGTTATCGGTTGGCAGTTGGCGCGCAATTTAATGGACCCGCCATCATCGAAGAGCGGGAATCCACCGTCATCATCGGCGGACATGGTCGCTGTCGCATTGACGCGCAACGCAATTTGGTTGTCGAACTCAATTAACAAATCATGATTGACCCTGTAACACTCGAAGTCCTGTGGAATCGTTTGTTGTCGGTCGCCAACGAACAACAAAACGCACTGATGCGCACCGCGTTTAGCACCATCGTGCGCGAGTCGCAAGATTTGGCATGCGCCATATTTGACGCGCGCGGCTACATGATCGCGCAATCCATCACTGGCACGCCGGGTCACATTAACCCGATGGCGACAGGCGCGCGACACTTTTTGGCGGCGTATCCTGCGCACACACTCAAACCCGGCGACGTGCTAATTACAAACGATCCTTGGCAGACCGCCGGACAAATCAACGATTTCACTGTGTTTACGCCTGTTTTTCGTGGCGAGGCGGTGGTCGGTTATTTTGGGAATTGCTGTCACGCTGCGGATGTAGGCGGACACGTGCTATCTGCAGAAGCGCATGAAGTGTACGAGGAAGGCATCCGCATTCCAATCATGAAGCTATTTGAGGCG
>CAZVQE010000034.1:3012-13675 GCA_964628875.1 uncultured Anaerolineae bacterium | reverse complement strand
GCAAGCGGTCGTTTGCGTGCGGTGTGTGCGAATCAAACTCGCGGCGAAAGGTGGTTTTTTGCGAAACCAACCGAGCCACGCCTCAAAACTCACCTCACGAGGATGCCAACGCAGATTGCTCGGATACGCATGCCGCGCAAACAGAGAAGCGCGCGACGCACCCAATTCACCCGACCACAACACAGTATCATCATCTGCAAATATCGTTAGGTGATCGCCTTGCACCAGCTGATGCATACCCTCATAGCGCCAGCCTGCGTCACGACTGTCTGCAAATCGCGCATCTTGAAAGATCAGCCAATATTCGCTCTCCATGCCTTGCGCGTTGTAGTCCGAGATCCAGCCCCTTAGCAAAAGACTCGCGTCGCTCATTGACTAGCTCGGACATAGATGGGCATCGGTATCGTCGATGCCCTTAAATTACTCAGGCGGCGCTCTCGATAATGCGTGTGAGCGCGGCTTCAACTTGATCGGCGACCTCAGCCAGTGATTTGTCTGATGACAATCCTGACAAGATCATGGTTGGCTTGATCATGCCAATTTGCGTTTTGCCATTTTGTGTATACACCGAGATGCGACACGGCAACGCCATATTGAGACGCAAATCTGTGTTGAGGACTTTGGAGGCGTAACCCGGATTGCACACCTCAAACACTTTGCATTGCTCTCCAAATTTAAATCCTTTGCTGTTGAGCGTCCCCGCGAGATCATGAATGTGTTGCACGCCAAAGCTATTATTCTTGACTGCGGACTCTAGGTCGCTGACTGCCTGCTCAAAGGGTTTGTTTGATTCGACTACAAAATACATACTTCACCTCAAATTTTCAAAACTCTACCATTACGCATTTGTATATCCTCTCAAATCACCCGCTCGTTGCCGCGCAACTAGCGCGTGTTCATGCGATTTCGACGCGCAAGGTTTTGCCGAGTGCAGATGCAGCTTTGCCAAGCGTTTGCAATGTAACGGAGGTATTTGTCGGGTCAATCAGTCGTTCAAATGCGGCGCGACTGGTTTTCATGCGCTTTGCCATCTCAGTTTTTGTCAGATTGCGCGATGACATCTCCTTTTCAATTTGAAAAGCAATAACCCGTTTGATCGCTGTCGCCTCAGCTTGTTCAAAAATTCCTTCTTCGCGCAAAAAATCATCAAAATGACTACCGATTCTTTTTTTATTCATCATTTCACTCCGATTGCAGATCAGCTAGTCGCCGTCTTGCGGTATCTAATTCTTGTTGCGGTGTCTGTTGAGCTTTTTTGATAAATCCATGTAACAAAATCATCAGATTGTCATCTACAGTGAAGAAAACACGTGCAATACCGTCTTTGATGTGACAACGAACTTCCCATAGTTTTGGCTCAATCTTACGAATGAGTGGCATTCCAATGGGCCAGCCGAATTGTGCTGTTTTGATATCTTCGCCGATAGATTTACGTTCTTCTTTTGTCAAACTCATTAGCCAAATGCGAACAGGCTCATTTCCAGACGCTGTTTGATAAAAAACGACCGTCAAGACCGGCTCTGTCGCAAAGCTATCAGGCACAATGCGATTGTATCAAAAATGATACACATGTCAAGACGCAAAAATTGAGCCTTAAATCACGCGCTCGTTGCCACCGTCAATCGGCACCTGTGCGCCGGTCGTCTTGCCAAAGGTCGCCCCGCACATCTCACTGACCAACTCCGCCACGTCTTTGCTGGTGACCTCGACGTGCAGCACGTTGTTGGTTTTGTATTGCTCGACGGTCATGCCATAGTTGGCTGCGCGTGACTTGAGTACGTCCTCGGTCCAGATGCCCGTATCAAACACGGCGTTTGGATGCACGACGTTGACGCGAATGTGATCCGCGCCCCACTCAAGCGCCGCCACGCGCGCGAGCTGCGTCAGCGCGGCTTTGCTCGCCGAGTAGGCACTCGCGCCGGGTCCGGGCGCAGGCACATTTTTGCTACCAATGATGACGATGCGTCCGCCATTTGGCGCATGCTTTAGCAGCGCGTGCGCTTCACGCATCAGCACAACATTGGCATCCAGATTGATGCGCATCGTGCGTTGCCACTCGCTCAGGCTCAGCGCATCCACGCGTTTGCTGCTTGGAAAGATGCCGGCATTGAGCACGAGCATGTCGAGTCCGCCAAACTGGGCGACGGCTTTTTGCAGTGCGCCGCTGATGGCGGCTTCGTCGCTCACATCGCATGCCACGCCGAGAAAGTCAGGGCGCTTAAAGAGTGTCTCGATGGCGGGATTCAGATCCAAGCCAACGACTGCTGCGCCGCGCGCGAGCAACGACTGCACGCAGGCTTTGCCGATGCCAGACGCCGCGCCGGTGACGAGCGCCACTTCACCGCTAAATGCAGCGGGCTTTGCGCCGAGTTTGAGTTTGGCTTGCTCGAGATCCCAATACTCGACATCAAAAATGTCGCTCGCAGGCAGTGCGCGCCATCCGCCGAGCGCCTCTGCGTCGCTGACGATGTTGATCGTGTGCAGATAAATTTCCTCAGCGATTGCCGCATCTTTGGCGCTGCGTCCAAGTGTCAGCAAGCCCCATTCACTATCCAGCACGACGCGCGGCGCGGGATCCAGCATGGTCAGTGGCGGCGCGTCAGCCTGTTGTAAATCGCGCCCGCGCAGATCGAAGTAACGTTTGTAATCGGCGACGTAGCCATTCACATCGCGCCCGATCATCGGCGCGCGTTTGGTGCGAATGACATGGTCGGGCGTCGCGGGTCCTTGCGTGGCGATGCGCGCGATGTCGTCGCGGCGCACATAGCTCATCACAGGCTCGCTTGAGTTTGAGTGCATCACCATCGCAAAGCCTGCCGCGCGCGAGATGTCGCCGCGCAGTTTGGCGATGTCGCCCAGTGTTGATTTTGTCTCGGGCGCTTGAGGTTGGTTTTTTGAGAATGACTTATGCGCGCGAATGTATTCTTCAGCTTCGTTCACCAACTTGATCATGCGGTCATAGCTCTGCTTCGCGGTGTCGCCCCACGTAAAGATACCGTGACTCATCAGGATCATGCCAATTGTGTCGGGCGTGGCTTCGCGGGCGACGGCTTCGGCGCAATACTTGGCAAGCACAAAGCCGGGCATGAGATATGGGATGACGATCATGCGCTTGCCAAAAATCTGGCGGATGAGTTGCTCGCCGTTGGGCGTGTTGGTCAGTGTCACAATCGCATCGGCGTGTGTATGATCTACAAATTTATGCGGCAACGCGGCGTGCAAAATCGCCTCGACGGATGGCATCGGTGCAGCCGGATTGGTCAGCGCGAGACGAAACTCATTCACCATCTGTACATCGCTCAGCGCATCCAGCCGCGCTAGTCGCAGCAGATGTGCCATGCGCACCGGCGCAAAACCTGCCGCCTCAATCGTGCCGAGATCCCAGCCGCTGCCTTTGACAAGCAGTACGTCTTCGGCGTCGCCAAAGATATTGCGCGTGGTCATCTTGACCGATGTATTGCCGCCGCCGTGTAGCACGAGCGATTTGTCGGCGCCGAGTAGGCGCGAGGTGTAAACGCGCAGCGCGAGATCATCTTTGCATTGCGCTGCGTCAGCGTCATTCCACAAATTTTGCATGGGCGAATGGTACACGGGACTTTGAATACAGTTTATTTTTATTGGCGCTATGCGTATAAAATCTAAGCAGTATCATGTCAAAGCTATATTCGCCTACATTTGAAGAGATGCTGCATCCGCAGACGGCGGACGCAAGCGTGCGCGCGCGTGCGACCCAAGCCCGCACTGCCGATCCGCTGAATCCGATTAACCTGTTTAACATCAACTGGCAAAACCCAACAACTGGCAAAACAAATTATTTTGTGATGCCAAAGTCGCTGACCAATGTGGATGCCGAGATCGTCGTGATGATCGCCAAAGATTTTCCGACGGGCAGCCACAAAGTCGGACCGGCGTACTCATGCATGATCGAAAAGTATGTGCATGGTGAGATTGATCCAGAAAAGCACACACTCGTATTTCCCAGCACGGGCAACTATGGCATCGGCGGCTCGTGGGTCGGACCGCGCGCAGGGTTTCGCAGCATGGTGATTTTGCCAGAGGGCATGAGCCGCGAGCGCTTTCAAAAGATCGAGAGCTATGGTGCGACCTACACAAAGACGACCGGCAGCGAGAGCAACGTCAAAGAGATTTACGACGAGTGCAACCGCTTGATGCGCGATCCATCAGGCAAATATCACATCCTCAATCAATTTAGTGAGATGGGCAACTACCGATTTCACTATCACGTGACAGGCAACACCATCGTCGAGCTTGAGAAGGAGATCAGCGCCAAACTCGGCACCAGCGGCATCAGCGCGTTTTGCAGCGCGATGGGTAGCGCTGGCACCATTGCTGCGGGTGACCGCATCAAACAAGCTTTTTCAAATTGCAAGATCATCGGACTAGAGCCGACACAATGCCCGACGCTGTATAACAACGGGTACGGCAGCCATGAGATTCAAGGCATAGGTGACAAGCATGTGACGTGGATTCACCATGTAACAAATATGGATGGACTGGCGTGCATTGATGACATCGAGTGCTTGCGCATCTTGCATGTGTTTACGCGCGAAGCTGGATTGGAGACGCTCGTGAAAAATTACGGTGTGAGTGAGTCCGACGCGCGCACCATTCAAAATACATTCGGCATCAGCGGCATCTGCAATTTGCTGGGCGCGATCAAGACCGCCAAACACTTTGGCATGGGCAAAAAAGATGCGATTGTCATCCCCGCGACCGACAACAACGACCGCTATGAATCGGTCATGCAAGAATGGGACGCGCAACATGCAATGGACGAATCAGCCGCCGTCGCGCGTATCGGCGGCATCTTGCGTCACCAAAAGACAGATTGGTATCTCGATGGCACGCCCGAGAATCGCCGCCGCTGGCACAACCTGAAGTACTATACGTGGGTTGAGCAACAAGGCAAGACAGTCGAAGAACTTAATGCACAACTTGACCCAGATTGGTGGGTCGGACATCAAGCGCGCGTCGCGGAGATTGATCAAAAGATCAAACAAATGCGCGGCTGATATTGCGCAAAAACTAAAGAGTAACTATGACGGATATTTCAATCGGCAGCATCAACATCATTGGCGGACGCGCGCTGAATGAAAATCCGTATGTGCTAATTCGCACGCAGATCGCAGACGCGCACAGCGGGCGACACACCGATGCGCTTGTGGCGTGTCTTGATCTGCCGCCAAAATTTGCCCAACAAAATAGCCGCGCATGCCAAGCTCTGCTCCAGCTCATCGCCGATAGCTATGTGTCCGCGCCGGGCGGCAGCAGCACAGCGTTGCGTGTAGCGATGCGCGTTGCCAATGACCGCCTCATTGAGCTGTCAAATGGCATTGGCGAACGGGTGCAAGGCGCGCTGACGTGTCTAGCAATTAGCGGCAACAACGTGACCATGGGGCAATGTGGCGCTGCGCTGGCATACGCGCGCGCGCAAAATGGCGCGTTTGAGCGCATTGCACCGAACGGCGCGTTGGTGCCATTTGGCGCGCCAGATACGCATGTGTATCTGGCAAATTTTGCGTGGCAGCCCGGGGATGTTTTCTTGCTTAGCGGGCAGAGCGCCATTCAACCACTCGACAATCGCAGCGAAGATCTGCTCAACAACAGCATGAGTCGAGGCAATGGCGCACAGATCGCGCGGACGTTGGCGCTCAGCGGTTGGCAGGGTCAATTGAGTGGCGCTGTTGTTTCAATTGAAGCAGCGCCTATGAGTGTGCCAGCGGCGCAACCTGTTGCAGATATAGGTGCGCGCGCGGCGGAGCAAGTTGCGACACCCATTCACCAGACGATCAGTGAGAATGTAGCTCAGCCGCGCCAACGCGCGCAGCAAACACGGTCGTCAGATGTGTTGGGAGGCTTATTGGCGGCGCGACTCAAGGTGCGTAATGCGGTGCGCGATGTGTTGGGTCGCGTTGGACGCACGGCAGCCGATACGGCGCAACGTGGCATCAGCAGCGCCGCGCAAGCGACCCAACAAGGCATTGAGACGGTCGGGCGGCAGATGTTGCCCGCGGACATCGTGCCGCCTCGCGCGACACCGACGCAGGCAGAACGCAATCAGCGTTTGACGTTGATGGTGATTGCATTTGTGTTGCCGGTGATCGTGGCGGCGGCGACAGCGGTGGCATACACGCGGCTCAATGTGGATGCCGACAAGCGGCAACTGATCAATGCTGTGCAAGCGCAGATTGATATCGCCAAAAATGCGCCATCGGATGTATCTTCGTTGCCGATCTTGCGCAATGCGCTAAATAGCATCACGACGTATGAATCAAAAACGCCGAATGACACAACATTTGCCGCGGATCGCAATGCCTTGCGTGCGCGCATAGATCAGATTGGCAAGGTGCAACGCGTCAAACCCGTCGTGCTCAAAGACAACTTTGCATTGTCGAGTACGCCGCGCCGTATCGCCGCGTCGGATAGCGGTGTGTATGTGTTGGAGCCTGCGGCTAATACGGTCGAGCAGTATGTGTTGAATCAGGATCGCACGGGGTTTATTGCTGCGCCTGTAACGCTGACTTTGCCTGGCGGGACTAGCGTGCCAAACCCGATCAAGGATATTGCGTGGGCGACGCCAAAAAATAATCGGTGGGGCGCGACGGATGGCGCGATTTTATTTAATGCGACGACGGCGTATCTGTATAGCTCATCGAGTGGTCAGTTGTCGCAGATCCGATTGCCGACCAGCCCGGTGGCGACATCGCCACTCGCGGGTGATCTGTATAACAATCAGTTTTATATGTTGGATGTTGGCGCTGGGCAGGTGTGGCGCTATACGCCACAGGGCGATAACCGTGATGTGGCGCGCATATCGGGTTATTTCTCATCGCCCAACGCAAATTTGCAAGACGCGGTGGATATGGCGATTGATGGCGGGTTGTTTATCCTCAAGCGCGATGGCAGTATCTTGCGGTATTTGACGGGCGCGCAAAAGCCATTTGGCGTGACGGGATTGTCAGAGCCATTTATCAAGCCGGTGGCGATTGCGTCGAGTGCGGCTGACCCCGAAGAAGGCTATGTGTTGGTGGCTGACGCGGGACTGGGCAGCCTCATTCAAATAAGCAAGACGGGCGAGGTGCTGCGTCAAATCAAAGGCGAAGCTGATGACTTTGCGGGGATCGAGGATATGTCGCTCGACTTTAGCAGCAACACAGCGTACTTGGTCACCAACAAAAAGCTGTTGATGTTTAAGCTGCCGTGAGCGTGCTAATGCAAATCCCACTTTTTATAGACGTTGTATGACGGCTCTTTGCTATTAAGCGTGACCGCTTCGTTGTTGTCGGGTTCAACCATATTAACTAAACCGCTGGAGTGATAGCGCCACATGTTGTAAAGTGTATTGACCGTTACGCCGATGACGCGCCCATGTGTATTTTGTGAGTTGATGAGATTGAGCGCTCCTCCAAAATAACTTGCTTTGACGTCAGGCGGAGGAAGGGCTGATGTACTGCGTGGGACGTTTGTGGCATTGGCATTTTGAAATGAGAAATAAGCGCTGTCTAGGTTCTGCTGACTCCATGTGCGCGCTCCATATGGTAAATACCAGTACTTGTCAGCTTTGATGACGGTTGTGCCGCCGAATCCATCGTAGACTGCGTCTACATCAGCAATGGGTACGCCTTTTGATTCACCATCCGTGCCTTTGTAATAGCCATCGCGTAAAGTGCCGGTGAGCCATGTTTTTGATTTGCCGTATTCGATTGCCCAATAGCGATCACCTTTGATCACAACGTAGAGCGAGCCATAAAAATATGCTGCATCAAGGTCGGATATAGGCACGCCTTTGGCTTGTCCGTCGGTTCCCATAAAGTATGCATTTGCAAGCGTGTCCGTCCACCATTTTGAATAACCGTCATACAAAAACCAAAAGCGATCCCCTTTTATGAGGGTGATGCCGCCGCCACCGGCGTATGCGATATCTATGTTTTTTGTTGGCACGCCTTTGGCAATGGCATCTGTGGTGGAGTTCCATATTTCAGAGATCGCGCGCGTCGTCCAACCGCTAGACCCATTCCATAGATCCCACACGCGCGAATCTTTGAAAAGGTGGTATTGGTTGTATTTATCAAAGTAAGCTGTATCAATCTTGCGAAATCGGTTTTCCCAATCGCTGCGGTAACCAAATTCAGAGATCACCACTGGCTTGCCCGCATAAGTCGGCACTGCATCAATCGCATTGATCAGATAATTTAGGTCGGTGGCAAGGAAATACCCCCACGGCTGCGATGTTGCATTGAGTGGATTTTCCATTGGATCATAAGGATAAGCATGCACGCCCCAAACATCAAACTTGAGCTGATCGCCCATGCGCTCTAAAAAGTTGTGCGGCAGATAAAAAAACTCAGGGTCTTGCGGCGGAATGGCGGGTTGTGATGCTGAGCCGAGCAAATTGCCACCCCACACAGTTGCATCATTGCGTACGGCATGGATGCGTTCATAAGCTAGATTGTTGAGCTGCAAAAATTTGCTAGGTCTATCTGCCCAATAGGCTGCCAGATTGGGTTCATTCCATAGCGAAAAGTCAGTGACATTAAGCACACTCATGCGGTTATAGCGGTTTTGTATGTGTGCGCCGTCATAGCGTGTAGCGAGCGCTTGGGCAAAATCTGCAAAATCATTCAAATTCACAGGCGCTCGATTGTATGGATCAGATCCACCGTAATCATTGTTCACGCATCCGCCATTTTGCTGAGGTGGTACAGCGCCGCTCGACCATGTTGGAGTGCCCCATAGCAGTAGCACTACACGGATGCCGCGCGATTGCAGTTTGCCAATCCAATCATCAAGACGCGCAAATTGATATGCTGGGTCGTCCCAAGCAGAGGGATTTGCCGGACGCGTAGGCGCGAGGTTGTACCACGCGGCAGGACCAAATCCAATCACCACATAATCCAAGCCAAGATCAGCAAACATGTTCAGCTCGCGATCGGTCAAGTCTAGATAGCGCGAACAATCCGCGCCTTTGATCATCTGCGCCGCGACAACTTCGCGTTGTGTGCGGCTGACGATGGGCAGTTGATCGTTGCGCGTGCGTGTATCGTAATTCTCAGTGAAGTAAAGCAACCCTTTGCCGTAAAAAAGAGGTTGATTAGTTTCCGACCGTGTTCTTTCAAAATGAGAGGTAATCGAAGCAAGGATTAATACAATGCTGGCAAACACGTGCACAATAAGGCGCATGAGAATCAAATCATAATGCAGAAAGTAACTAAATCAAGGGGCGATTTTGCTAACGCCCGCCAAAATCTGCATAAATCCGATACGCTCTGCCGTCCGCCGTTGGCACAATGCCAAAACCTACCTCTTGATAAAGCGGCGAAAGAATGTTTTTGAGATGCGGTCCATCGGGTATCTCCTGTGTGTACCACATCTCCATGGCTTGATCTACCGACCGCACATACGCCCAGTTTTCACCCACATAGCGCTCATGATAGCCAACGCGTTGCACACGTTGCATCACCGTCGAGCCATCCGCGCCATAGTGCCCATTCAAATTGAGCCGCGCCTGCTCCTCGGCGTGCAGCTGAGCCGCCTGTTGCAAAAGAGGTGACATACTTAGCGCGGGTTGATTATTTTGCGCGCGCACACGGTTATACGCCGCAAGCAAGTCTAGGCGCATCTGATTTATTGAGTTGGCATTTTGTGAATTGGTCTGTGGTGCAACCGCTTGTGGCGCGATCCGTGTGGCTGTCGCGCGCGTGACGCCGACAGTCGGCAGCGACGTTTTTGAGGGTAATGGCGTCTGCGTGCGTGTGAGTGTCGGCGCTGGAGTTGCGCTCGGTGCGCGCGTAGAGGTCGGCGCTGCGGTCGGCGGTTGCTGCACGACGACAGTCATCTGCGGCAATGTCGTCGGCTGCATGATTGGCAACGGCGTCGCTGATTGCGTTGGCGCAGCGGTCGCGCTCGGCGCAAATGAAACTTGCACCTGCGGCGTAGTTGTGGCTGGAGCTAGATTCACCGCACCACAGCCACCCAGCACAAGCGCAACCACCGCGCCAACAAAAACTCTTTTCAAAAATTCAATCGTCAATTTGTCAATGGCTCAATGTTTAAAGATCGTTTAATGATCTCACGCCATCTCTTGCAAAAATCGTATCGCCACATCTACACCCTTCTCATAGCATGCGATGGCAAATCGCTCGTTGGGCGCATGCAGATTGTCATCCGCCAAGCCAAGTCCGAGCAGCACGACGGGCTTGCGTAGCACATCTTGAAAATCATTGACCACCGGAATCGAACCGCCCTCAAGCTCAAACACAGGTTTGTTGCCGTAGGTTGCCTCAGCTGCGCGCATGGCAGCCTGCGCAGGCGCGGTATCACGATCCACCAGCGCGGCGCGCGCGCCATATCCGTCGCGTGGTTTGTCAAATGTGACCTCCACCGTTTTAGGCGCGATTTTTTGAATGAAGCTCGTGACCGCCTCATATACCTGCTTTGGGTCTTGGTACGGCACGAGGCGACAGGTAATCTTCGCGTGTGCCAGTGCAGGGATCACCGTCTTGCCGCCGGGTCCGGTGTAACCGCCCCACATACCGTTCACCTCGAGCGTGGGGCGTGCGCCGCGTCGCTCATTGATCGTAAATTGCTTTTCGCCGAGTGGCATCTTTGCGCCGGTCTCAGCGAGTAGCTCGCGCTCGCCAAA
>CAZVQE010000034.1:0-2912 GCA_964628875.1 uncultured Anaerolineae bacterium | reverse complement strand
GCTGCCGATTTCCTCTTCGCCTTCGATAATAAATTTCACATTCACCGGCAGCTCGCCCTGCGCGCGCAGATACGACTCGCAGGCTTTGACATGCGCAAAGTGCTGCCCTTTGTCATCGCACGAGCCACGCGCATAGATGTAGCCGTCGCGCACCGTCGGCGTAAATGGCTCGCTGTGCCATAGCTCAAACGGCTCAGCCGGTTGCACGTCGTAGTGCCCGTAGATCAACACGGTCGGCTTGCCTTTGGCGCCGAGCCACTCTGCATACACGACCGGATGTCCGCCCGTTGGCATCACGCGCGCAGTCAGACCGATTTTTGTAAAATTTGCGCTGAGCCATTCGGCGGTGCGCTGCGTGTCGGCGTTGTGCGCGGGTTGTGCGCTGACGCTTGGAATCTTGAGATAGTCAAATAATTCGCTCAAAAATTGTTCACGGTGCGATTGTGCGTATGCCAAAGCTGATGTTGTCATGTTGCCATTATCGCAAATTTGCATTTGCTGCGCTATGTATCAATGCGTATACAATTGATACATGGCGCAAGGCACGCTAATCCACGCACGAGTTCCTGCAGAGCTAAAGAAAAAATCCGAGAAAATCTTAGATGATCTTGGGTTGAGCATGGGCGAAGCCATTCGCATCTATCTTGCGCGCATCGTTGCCGAACGCGGTATTCCATTTGAGATCAAACAAATCAACGCGCTCACTCAAAAAACGATTGCAGACGCTAACGCGGGCATCGGATTGAGCCGACCTTACGCCAACATGCAAGATTTTATTGCGGCTGTGCAAAATGATGATGCGCCTGACGAATAAAAATGCTCAAGCGCAAGATCGTATTTACAAATCAGTTTAAGCGCGATCTAAAGCGTATGACGCGGCAAGGTCGAGATGAGCGTGAGATGTTTGTTGTGGTCGAATGGCTTGCCAACGACACGAAGTTAGCGGATAAATATCGCGATCATGCGCTCACAGGTAACTACAAAGGCTACCGCGAGTGCCATATTGCGCCTGATTGGCTGCTGATCTACAAGCTAACAAATGAAGGCACCCTGTTGCTCGTTTTGACGCGCACAGGCACGCACAATGATTTATTTTGAGCGCGCTATTTTTTTGCTAAAACGAGATCGTAATCCACTAGCCAGCGATGCACCTCGATATCACGCGCGCCGAGTTGTTGCAGCCGTTGGGTGAATTGATCGGTCGGCAACGCGCGTTTTGGCAGTTTCCATGCGTCGGGTCCGATGCGGTTACTCAGCATGAGCAATCCATTTGGCTTGAGCACGCGCAGCATCTCGCTGATCGCCACGTGCGGCTCACGCATAAACTCAAGCGCTTCGAGACATGCCACCACATCAAATGACCCCGCGTCAAATGGCAATTGCTCGGCGTCGTGTTGCATGAGCTTCACGCGCGTGGCATCTACGCCGAGCTGGACGCGCGCCTCATCCAGCATCTTGGCAGATAGATCAATCGCCGTGATCGCGCCACCAAAGCTCGGCTGTGCCAATAGTGCGCGTGGCAATCGCGCTGTGCCGGTAGCAACGTCCAGCACCGCGCAAGGTGCGCTGAGTGTCTGCGCAAACTCGAGGATCGGCGCGGCGAGCATCATTGCGTCGTAGTCCGCGTCAAATTTTTTGCTGCGCTCATAGCGCGGTGCAAATTGATCGTAGAGCCAGATCACGACGCGCTTGCCAAGATACGCACCCTCGGCGACGACAATCTGCCAATACACAAGCGCGCCGAGCGCGATTAGAACAAAGATTAAGAGACCGTAGATCACTTATCTGGTGTTAATAAAATTTCATTGTTGGATTAGTTTGCCCTTCCATTTATCTTTGACATACTCAAAAAATCCTTCCACTGGTTTTGCATTACTAATAGGGAAAAGTTGTTGTCCGATTTCGCTAAGAATTACATACCCTGCAGGTATATGAATACTTTCTGATTGATCTAAAAGCAGATTTTGTCCAAAATATGAGGCCGGGCATTTATCAGTTGGAATATTGAGTACCTTTGGGTTATCGTGGAGTTTTAGCAATCCCATTGAATCAAGATTAGCAAGCACTCCTAGTCCGATATTGTTTTTTCGATAAATGATGTCGTCTGTATCGAAAATTAATGCCACTAGATTGTGATGTGGTTGCTCACCAATAGTCCAACAAAATCTACATAGGTCTGCAAATCTACTAGCATCTTCTTTAGATAATTCAGAAACAAGATTTAAGGTTCTTTTTGAAAATCTTCCGGGAATATTTGTCTCTTCAGCCAGAATTTTTGCCCAAAGCAATTGCATCTCTTCGTCGGATACTAGGCGACTCTTGTCAAAAAAATGCGCAATCCAGTCATCATCCATCTTTTGAGGATCACTTTCAGATTTAACGTGAGGTAGTGATTTACGGATGATTCCTTCAATATTTTGTTGTTGTTTCATATCCTCGGCAAGGCGTCGATCAATAGTTCTTCTTTTTAAGTCCTCAATTTGTATTTCGATTTCAGCTTTTTGAAGTGCGATTTCAGATTCTGCGTGTGCGACGCGTTTCATTTGATGTGGTCGAAAAAAACCACCAATGGCATCGGATATCTTTTCGATTATTTTGATGCCGAAATCAGTAAAAGGTTTACCTATATCGCCTAAATTTATTAAATCACTCATATCCTTATTGCCTCCTATTGTATTAGAGCAATCTATTCACAACTTGTCATTCCGACCATAGGGAGGAATCCTCACGATATTATTTTTTGGGATTTCTCGCTCTGCTCGAAACGACTTATTTCCTCTTTTGCATTCGTGGCTTGGTACGCCAGCTACAATGACAAAATGCTCGCCGCATCCAACCCGCGCGTCAAACTCGTGCGACAAGTGCAATCACAGCGTCACGCGCGCGAGGACGAACGTCTATTTGTCGCCGAG
>CAZVQE010000033.1:0-13789 GCA_964628875.1 uncultured Anaerolineae bacterium | reverse complement strand
AAATCGCACACCCCGCGCGCGCCATTCGTCACCGATGCGCCGCGCGAGATCAACACCGGCTTGATTGAGGTGCGGCTGTGGCACGTCGCGCCGGCTGTGGCGGCGCAGTTCGATTATTTTTGACATGGCAAAATCTCACAAAACTCTAAAGTGATTTTTAACTGGATTGGACGCTATTGCGCTACAATCCGCTTAAGTTGTCGCAGATAAATTTCCCCAAAATACAACGCAATGATACGTATTGCGGCGCGGCACTTTTTACGCTTGTTCAAATTGATTCTACGACGCGAGGAGTAATCTAAGATGCAGCCTGTCCAAAATCCGTTGCAATTGCCCGACTCAGTCAGCACGACCGCGCAGAGCAAACCTAAGAGCAAGATTGACATCCCCTATAACCGTTGGGAAAATCGTTGGCGACGATATCTCAAGAGTTTTATAAAGTACGGACTGATTATTGGGATCATCCTTGCGATTGTGGCGTTTGCCAGCATAGATGATGTGTCGCTCAATCTTGTGTTGAGTGGACTCTCTGGCGCGGTGAGTTTGATTGGCTATGTCATCAGCATCTTGATGGGCATCGTGCTGCAATTTGGTTTGCTGTTTTGGTTTCTTAGCCGCCCCAAGGTCGAGATCATTCGACCGGGCGATAACACAACCGTAACGTTTGATGATTATTGGGGACAACCCGAGCTTGTGAAACTCGTCAAACAATGGATGTTTCTTTTGCGTGATCGCAAAGAGTATGAAAAGATGGGCGGCAAATACATCAGCGGGTTGTTACTGTATGGACCGCCAGGCACCGGCAAAACTATGCTTGCCAAAGCCATTGCTGGCGAATCTGGCATGGCATTTATTAGCGGTCAAGGCACAAGCTTTCAGGGCATGTTTTGGGGCATGGACATCCTGATGGTGCTGCGTTTTGCTAAGTGGGCGCGCGACCTCGCCAAAAAATACGGTGCGTGTGTCGCCTATATTGATGAGATTGATGCGATCGGTATGAATCGCGGCGGGGTACGCGGTGGACAGCCGGGCATGGCGAGCGGCACTGGAATGGGCATGGGGCTTGGCATGATGGCGCTCAGCACATTACTCAGTCAGATGGACGGCATCAATATGCCCTCACGCTGGGAGCGTTGGAAAACGCGTATCTACAACACCTTTGGGCAAAAATACAAACCCAAGCCTAACAATTGGCATGTCATGTGGATGGGTAGCACCAACCGCCCCGATGTGCTTGATCCGGCGCTGACTCGCTCAGGTCGTCTCGACACAAAGATTGCCGTTGAGGCGCCTGATCGCGCAAGCCGCCGATTGATTGTGAATGGTTATCTCAGCAAAATTAAACACGAGGACAGCATAGATATCGAAGCGATTGTGTCTGACACCAATGGCTTGACACCTGCTGATATCTCTGCGGCAATCACAAAAGATGCTGTTCGCATTGCATTCTTTGAGGGCAGACGCAAAGTCGGGCAAAAAGACATTGATCGCGCCTTTATGGAGCAAACCATCGGACAAGAAAATCCAATCGAGGAAATGGATGAAGGGCAACGACGCGTATTGGCATATCACGAAGCAGGTCACGCTGTAGCACAGTATTACGTGATGCCTGAACAGAAAATTGTGCGTGCCACAATCGTTCGTCTCTCGACTGGCTCACAAGGTCACGTCATGCCAACCGATACAGTAGATCAACACATCGAAGCGGTCAATCGCTATGCATATGACATCATGGTGTCACTCGCAGGACGCGCAGCCGAAAAGATTTTGACAGGTGAAATCTTTGCGTCAACCGGAGGCGACTATCGCAGTGTGCAATTCAACCTATGGCGTCTTGCGGTGTATGGCTATTTTGGACCGCGTATGGCGATGCGCTATGGATCAATCGGCGGCGAAAGTGGAATTAGTGCGATGTCCGCCGACGAAACGCTAGAGAAATACTGGATGCGCATGGAAGACGCAACCGAGAAAGTTTTGCGCACACACTGGAAGGAAGTCACGGCGTTGGCTGAAGAATTGTTAGTCAAAAAGACACTCAACGGTAGAGAAGTGGTAGACATCATTGAGGGCAATCAGACGGCTGATTCACTAAAGCACGACATCATTCCAAAGACGCTGGCCGCGATTCGTGCACAAGCGCTGGCTGAGTCACGCGGCAGCAACGGCTATCTGAATGGCGGCGCGTCAAATGGCAACGGTGTCGCCAAATTGCCACAAAAGACATCCGCGCCAAAGCCATCGACTGACGAAAAGCCAACGCCGCCCGAACAAGAAGAGATCGTCATTATCAACAGCGGCAATTCAAATAACGGCAATGGACGCTATGACCCGCAAGTGACCGACGAAGAAGGCAACGGACGTTACACGCCCCAACAGATTGACCCAAACAACTAAATTCAAAGTTGTTCGTATTAAATAGCTATGCGAGCATTTGTATTGAGCGGCGGCGGCAATCGCGGACCTCTTGAGATTGGCGCGATCCGCGTCTTGTTGGAGAATGGCATCGTGCCGGAGATGGTGGTCGGCACATCAGCCGGCGCCATCAATGGCGCGTTTCTTGCGCTGAATCCGATACCTGAGCAAACGCTCGAGATGGCGCGCCTATGGAAGCGCGCAGGCGAGCGTAAATTGATTGACGGCAGCTCAAAGCGCGCGCTGTGGCAGCTCGCGCGCGGCGCGGATTTTGTTTCGGAGAATAAAGGCTTGCGCGATTATGCGCTCAGCAAGATACCACCTGAGATGCGTAAGTTTGGGCAGTTGCCGATTCCACTCTATGTGACCATCGCGCATTTGCGCACACACACGCTCTACATTTACGGAGATGATCCTGAGGCTGAGGTCATTGATGCGGTGATTACGAGCGCTGCTGTGCCGGGTTTCTTTCCGCCGATGGTGCATGAGGGCGAGCTATATGTTGATGGTGGCGTGGTCAGCAATCTACCCATCAAGCTGGCAATTGCGCGCGGCGCCACCGAGATATGGGCGATTGATCTTGCATTTGACATTGAGGCGCCTCGACAGTTGCGCGGCATCTTTACGCTCACCGATCATTCGATGCGCCCGATTGCGTATGCGCGCGCCATCAATGAATTGAAATTTGCGCAAGATCATCCCAACGTGACTGTGCATCATATTCCAATTTATGATTTTCAAGATATCGCATTGGGCGACTTTTCAAAGGTGGATGCTATGGTCGAAGCAGGCGCGCAAGTGGCGCGTGAATATCTGAGCGAGATCAAGCCTAACGGGGTCCGCACACCAAAGAAATTTGCCGAAGATGAACTGCCGATGGGACCAACGGGCAGCCGTCCATTTTTGGATTTGTAGGACGCAAATTTATCGAGTCAGCAACTGCGGCAGGTCGGCCGTGCGTTTGAGAATGGCATCTGCGCCTGCGCGCACAAGCTCATTCTCATAGCCAAAGCCGCATAACACGCCTACTGTCTGCGCATTAGCGAGCTTGCCCGCGCGCATATCCACCGTCGTGTCCCCGATCACAACACACTCATCTGGCGCAACGCCCAGTTGCTCAGCGCACCACAAAATTTGATGCGGATACGGCTTGGCGTGCTCACAGGTCAACGCCGTCGCCACACAACGAAAATAGGGCGCGAGTCTGCTGTTACTCAAAAATTCGCGCGTGATCTCCTCGTCACGCAAGGTCACGATGCCAAGCGGATAACGCATGGATAGCTGTTGAATCGCGGATGGGATATCGGGGGTCAATGAAAATGTGCGATGCGTCGCGCGATCACGCCACCGTCGAAAATACATCGAAGCGCGCACAAGTGGCGCATCGAGGTGAAGCTGATCGGGCAAGCTCATCACAAACTGAGCCGGGGCTTCGATTCCCATGACCATCGCACGCGCGGCTGACGTCACATCACGGCGCGGCAACGCCCATTTAAATGGCTGTAGCCAGCGCGATAACGTATGGACAAATTCGTCGTCAGTGTCGCGCAGTGTGCCATCTACATCAAACAGGAGTGCACGCACGCGAGAAGAGCTGAATGGCATCAAAAACCTGTGTTAGTTTGCGTGCTGGGGTTTTGCGCGGCTGATTCTGAGGTGTCTGAGCCTGCATCCAAATCTTCGCCGTAAATTAATTCGTAGCCGCCCAGCGAGAGGATATCGCCGATCTCAAGTGGACATTGCGCGATAGCGTAGCCGTTGAGTTTTGTGCCGCCGGTGCTGCCGACATCTACGCACAAAAATTGCTCGGTGCTTGACTGCCATCGCAGCTCAACGTGACGTCGTGATACACGGCGGTCGTCTAGCACGATGTCGCCGTCACGCGCACGACCAATTCTCACAACAGCGCGGTCGAGTGTGATCTGGCGTGTGCCATCAACAAGTAAAAACGGATGCCGTGGTAGTCCAGCCATGCAAGCCTATTTTATTGCAACTGCGCTAGTTAATTGCCATTGACAAAGTGTGAATTTTCTCGATAATCTGCCTGTTTTATAAACAATTATCTATTTAAGGAGAAAATATCATGATGCAAGAATTTAAGGACTTTATTTTCCGTGGCAATGCTCTGGCTTTGGCAATCGGTGTAATGGTCGCTGGCGCCTTTCAAAAAGTGGTGGACGCCATCGTCAATAATTTGTTGAATCCAATCATCGGCGCAATCTTGGGCGGCGTTGATCTCAGCAAAGCATTGTTGATCCCGTTGACTAAGGATTCGGTTATCGGCATTGGCCCGATCATCGGCGCGTTGATTTCGTTTGTTGTGTCAATGCTTGTTCTGTTCTTGATTGCCAAGACCTTTGCAAAAGACGCGCTCAAGAAGGGCTAAAGACAAATAAAGTAAGTCAAATAAAAATCGGCGATTCGTTCATTCGAATCGCCGATTTTTTATTGCTTAGCCACTAGAAGATTACTTCTTCTTCGGCGCGTTCTTCGCCAATTCTTCGTTGGCGGTCTTGACAGCTTTGTCTAGCTCAGCCTTGGGATCGCCTTGACCCTTGACTGCGACCGCCTCAATTGTATTTTGAATCAACTCGCGCACAGGGTCATAACCGGCAACGGGCGACTCTACCGCGCTATTTGGCGCGAGCTTGTAGAGTGAGCCATAGCCATCGGCAGCTTTTGGATACGCCTTGTAGCGCGGCGCAGACAGCACAGCGTCAATCGCCGGCTGGGTGGCGCTCTTGCGCAGCACCATGTAGTTGCTGGCTTTGCCCCACTTCACGAGGTTGTCCTTCTCCGAGAAGTACTTGATGAAGAGCCATGCGCCAAGCTGTTGCTCGGGCGAGGTCTTGAACACTGACCATGACGCGCCATACACATTGTAGATTGGCTTGTCAGGGTTGGCTTGTGGATACGGCGCCAATGCAAATGGGTTCTTGGCGGCTTTTTCGACTGCATCAATCACAAATGGCAAACCTGTGCTGGAACCAGCCGTAAACAAAATCTTGCCATCCGCAAATGGCGCCTGCCAATCGTTGCTGCCCTTGATAAACTCGGCGCAACCTGCCTTAAACATGCGCTGCAACATCGCGAGAGACTCAACGCCTGCGGCGCTATTAAAGTCATACGCGCTAGCGTCTGCCTTGAGAATCGCACCGCCATTGGCGAACACGAAGCCCGCAAAGTCACTGGCATCACCGCGCCATACAAATCCTTTGTAGCCTTTCTCCTTCGCCTTGCAAGACAACGCCTCAAAGTCCTTCATTGACTTCGGAGGGTCTTGCACGCCCAACTCACCCAAAATCTTGAGGTTGGTGTACATCATGTCGAGTGAGCGGCTGGTGGGCCAACCAAGCACTTCGCCCGGATATTGCGGGTTCTTGTCAGTATTCAAGAAAATTTCGTAAAAATCTTTCTTGTCATCATCGGTCAAGCCGTATTTTTTGCTGGTGATGTACGGGTTCAGGTCAATCACTGCGCCATCGTTGCGATAAAACGCGGCTTGGTTTTGATAAGCCTGCGCCATCGCTGGCGGCTTGCCACCTTGAATCGAAGCGTTGATCTTGTTATACAGGTCGGGGTAACCGCCGCTGATACCTTCGAGCTTGACCGTGACACCGTATTGATTTGAATCGTTAAACGCCTTGACAATCTCGGTCAATGCGGTCACTTGATCGCCCGAATAGCGGTGTGAAAATACGACTTCGGTGGGTTTGTCTTTGCTCAGTGTGACGTTATCCACTGGATTGGTGCCTGCGGCTGGCGCGTTGCCACCCGGCGCGGGGGCGGCGGTGGGCGTTGCGCATGCCGCTAGCACGGCGCTGGTCGCCACCACCATTGAGATTATTTTTTTATTCATTCTTTCTCCTTATCCTGTCTTTAGAATTGAACTCGCACGAGGCTACGATAGCCGCGTTTTGTTAGATTATCCTTTAATTCCGCTCGACACCACGCCCTCAGTGAAGTAGCGCTGGGTCAATAGATACAAAATCAACACGGGCGCCACGACCATGGCAGCCATTGCCATTGCCAGCTGCACCTCGCTCGCGCCCTCAAGCTGCAAAAATCCTTGCAGAGAGACATTTAAGTTGCGCATATTGGTGCTATTGGTCACGAGCTGTGTCCAACGAAACTCATTCCACGACCAAATAAACGTAAACAACGCGACTGTCATAATGGCAGGGCGCGCCAAGGGCAACACGATCGCGCGCAAATACAGCAAGTGATCGGCGCCATCTATTTGCGCTGCGTCCCAAAAATCTTTCGGCACTTGCATAAAAAATTGGCGCAGCAAAAAGATGCCAAACGTGCTGGCGATAAATGGAATCGTCAGTGCAAAATAACGGTCATACCATCCCAAAAACTTGGGAAACATCATAACCGCGCGCGGCACCAACGTGAGGTCATCAGGAATCATCATCGCCGCCAAGACCGCGATGAACAAAACTTTTTTGCCGGGAAATTCCAAATTTGCAAAAGCATACGCTGCCATCGTCGAGGTCAGCACGACGCCAACAACAATGCACAGTGTCACGAAGATACTGTTAAATAGCTGTTGCAAAAACAACGGCACGCGCGCGGCGCTGTCGGTTTTGTTGATGATGTCAATTACGCGCGGATAATTTTCGAGTGTGGGCGCAGCATCGCCAATCGGCGGAAAAGGCCAAAACGTGCCTTGGATCGCATCGCCAAATTCTTTGACCGATGTCAGCAACATCCAAATAAATGGTAGAGCTGCCGCGATGCCGACTGCCAACAACACAGCGTAAATCAGAGCGCGAGTCAAGCTAATACCACCGAGAGTTTGGCTGCTTGTAGGTGAGGTTTTTGTAATCGTTGTTGCTGCCATGGCTTAATAATTTACGCTCTTTTCTGAGGCGCGATTTTGAATAATGGTGACCACCAAGATCACAGTAAATAGCAAAAACGAAAGCGCTGCGGCATAGCCATGCTCATTGCGCGTATACATGGTGCGGTAGATCAATAGCGATGCCGTCTCTGTGCCGTTTCTGCCTTCGGTCATGACCCAGATGTGGTTAAACGCCTTAAAGGTGCCAATGATGCTAATCAGCGAAAGAAAGAACGTCGTCGGCGACAGCAGCGGCAGCGTAATGCGTCTAAACAATTGCCAGCCACTCGCGCCGTCTATCTTGGCGGCTTCGTAGACATCGGTCGAGATGTTGCCCAAGCCCGCCAAAAAGATCGTCATGTCATAGCCAACAAACACCCACGTCGTATAAACAATCACAGCAACCATCGCCAAACTTGGGCCAACAAACCACGTAGGAAAATCAATTCCCATAGACTTGCCGATCAACTGAAACACGCCTTGATCTTGGCTGAGCAAGCTGTAGGGCCAGTCAAATAATTTGCCAAGGAAGCTTTCCTTTTCATACAGCTTTTTCCAAATGGCGGCGGAGGCAACCGTCGAGGTCACATACGGCAAAAACATCACGAGGCGAAACAAGGTCGTGCCGCGCAATTTTTGATACAGCAAATAAGCCAGCACCAGCGCGATACCAAGCTGAATGGGCACACTCAACAACGAATACGTCAGGGTCGTAATGAGAGCTTTATACAGATTGGATTCAGGCGCAAGCGCGCGCGCGTAGTTTTCGAGACCGACAAAGCCACGGTTATTTGCGCCGCGCCAATCGTGGAAGCTCATATACAAGCCAAAGATTACTGGAATAAGCGTGAAAACGATGAGCACGATAAGCGCAGGCGAAAGCAAGCCATACGCCATCCAGGCTTCTTTGCGCGCGCGGGCAACCGCTGTTGGGTTTTTCTTCGCGGTGGGCGATGCCATCCACTTCCTCCTAACTGAATAATGCAATGAACAGATTAAACGCCGTTTAACTGATTGTATCAGCACGGATAGCATCCGCAAAGTCATGTTTTGAGCGTCATCCGTGATAACCTTGCGGCGTGAGCATCGCCGCCAAAAAAAGCCTCGGGCAAAATTTTTTGGTTGATCCCAAGATCGCCCAGCGCATCGCCGAAGCCGCCGACATCCAATGTGGCGACTGTGTCATCGAGATCGGACCCGGCACAGGCGCGCTCACTCGCCCTCTGCTTGATCGCGTGGCTCAGATTGGCGCGCGTCTGATTGCGGTCGAATTAGACCCGCGCATGATCGAGCTATTGCCGACACATGACAAATTGAGCGTGATTCACGCCGATGCGCTCGAGGTTGATTTTGCGGCGCTGGCAAATGGCGCTCCAGTCCGCTTCGTCTCCAACCTGCCGTATTACATTACGTCCGCGCTCATCCGTCGCATGCTGGAATCGGGCGCCGATGTGCGCACGCTCATCCTCACCATGCAGCTCGAAGTGGCGCGGCGTATCATCGCCCAACCACCTGAGATGAGCCTGTTGTCTGTGAGCGTGCAGTTTTATGGCGCGCCGAGTTTGTTGTTTCGCGTGCCGCCGTCCGCGTTTAAGCCGCAGCCCAATGTGGACTCCGCCGTATTGCGCATCACGCCACACGCGGCATTGCCGCAGATAGACGTTGATCGCTTTTTTAATGTGGTGCGCGCCGGGTTTTGCCAACCGCGCAAGCAATTACGAAACACACTCGCGGCAGGGCTGTCACTCGACAAAATCGGAGCCGCGATGTTGCTCATGCGCGCGAAGATTGATCCGCTGCGGCGCGCCGAGACACTGATGATTGGCGAGTGGGTCGCGCTCACACAGGTGCACGGCGAGACCCATTCACAAAGCTAATAAAGCGGAGAGGACAGGATTTGAACCTGCGATGGCGTTAACCATACACGCTTTCCAGGCGTGCGCACTAGACCAGGCTATGCGACCTCTCCAAAAATGCGAAGCGAAAATTATAACGTTATATCGCTTTGGGGGTTTGAGAGGGGATTCCTTATCATACAAAGGGTGATATGAATGTAGCAGTTGTCATTCCAAATGGCGCACAACGCGCGGCAGTGAGAAATCTCTGAACTATTAGTTTAAAGAGATTTCTCGATCCGCTCAAAATGACAGACGCTACTTCCTGCATCAGTTCCGACTTTGGGCCACCACCCAAAATTCCTGCTATAATGTTTAGAACTTTTGTTCTACAGGAGAGTAAATTCACAATGGCAGCAGCAGATGGCAAAAAGAAAGCGTTGGATGTCGCGCTTGCCTCCATTCTCAAAGCACATGGCGATGGCGCAGTCATGCGTCTCGGCGAAGCAAAACACATGCAGATTGACACAATCCCGACGGGCAGCTTGGCGCTGGATATCGCGCTGGGCGTCGGTGGCATCCCCAAGGGGCGCATGACCGAAATCTATGGACCCGAGTCATCCGGAAAAACAACCATTTGCCAACACATTGTGGCGCAGAGTCAAAAGCGCGGCGGCACAGCCGCTTATATTGACATGGAGCATGCGCTTGATCCGAGCTACGCGGCAAAGTGTGGTGTGGACGTGGACAACCTGCTGATCTCGCAGCCAGACACAGGCGAGCAAGCATTTGACATTGCTGAGCAACTCATCCGCTCAAACGCCATTGACCTAATCGTGATTGACTCGGTAGCTGCGTTGGTGCCAAAAGCCGAAATCGAAGGTGAGATCACCGACATGCAACCCGGCATCCAAGCGCGTCTGATGAGCAAAGCCCTACGCCGTCTCGCAGGCATCATCAAGCAAACCAACACAGCTGTCATCTTTACAAACCAATTGCGCCAAAAGATCGGCATCATGTTTGGCAATCCGGAGACGACGACAGGCGGTATGGCGCTCAAGTTTTATGCCAGTGTGCGCCTCGATGTGCGTCGCATTCAAGCCATCAAAAATGGCGGCGAAGTCACCGGCAGCCGCACCAAAGTACGCGTAACCAAAAACAAAGTGGCTCCTCCATTCCGCGAGGCGGAATTTGACATCAACTACAACGAAGGCATCAGCTTCCTCGGTGACATGCTCGACGTTGCGACGGCGCTCAACATCGTCGAGAAGCGCGGCACGTTCTTTATGTATGACGGTACGCGCATAGGACAAGGACGTGAAAACGCCAAGACCTATCTCAAAGATCATCCTGAGATGGCGGACAAAATCGAGGCAGCGGTGCGCAGCGGTATCGCGGCAGGTTCGGCGTCTAAAGCGGCTAACGTAACGCCTGCAGAAGCCGGTGAGGATGATGGCGAAGAGCCAGAAGAGTAAATAAAACCGTTTGTCATTCCGACCGAAGGGAGGAATCCCACGGCATTGCCTTTTAGAGATTCCTCGCGGCGCATTCTGTGCATCGCTCGGAATGACAAATGTTGTTTGCGCTACATCGGCCCGAGGTCTTTGAGCGCTTTTTCGACGTAGGACGTATTGACAAATTTTGACATGTCAATGTCTTTGTCGTAGCTCAGCAACCCTTGCTTGCGATAAAACGTCTGAAGTGTCGTGATGTCTTGCAGCGGCACTTTGCCATTGCCATCAAAGTGCGCGCGCGGTGCACGTTTGAGCACGTCTGCGGGCGTCTTGGTGTATTTTTCGATCGCAGCGAGATTGGCAGCCTCAAAGTATTTTTCACCTTGCAAATCGCGCGCGCCGCGCAGATACGCCCTTACAAACTTGGCGGCGAGGTCGGGGTTTTTCTTCGCCCAGTCTTTGTTAAAGTAAACATAGGTCGGCACGAAATCGCTGATAAAGTCAGTGCTGAGCCGTTTGATGAGACCTTTGTCCTCAGCCGCAGTCGTAAATGGCTCGGTCAAAATCGCGCCATCTAACGAGCCGCTCTCGAGCGCAGCTCCAATTTGCGGGAATGGCAACCCAGTGACCTCGACATCTTTGATATCCAAGCCACCCTTGCGCAGCGCCTCTGACAGCCACCACTCGGTGGCGGTGCCGCGATTGTTGGTGGCAACTTTTTTGCCTTTGAGGTCACTGATTTTGGTCAGTTCACCGCTGTCAAAACGCTTTTTGCTGACGACAAGCGGGCTGGCGACGGGCGGACGCTCGGTGTGCAGCGGCGCCGCAATCTCAAACTCGATCCCACGCGAGACTGCATTTAACATGCCGGCGGCGATGCCGCCGCCTGCCACATCAAAGTTGCCCGCGGCAACCTGCACGACCGCGTCTGAGCCGCCATCAATCGGCAGCATCTCAACGTTAATGCCTTCTTGCTTAAAGTAGCCTTTTTCGATAGCGACGTAGACCGCGCTGTTGATGACGACCGGCACAAAGCCAAATTTCACAGTTTTCATTTCGCCCGATGCGGCGGGGGCTTGGGTCGGTTGAATGGGTTTCGCAGTTGGCGCAGCGGTCGGCGCTGCGCATGCCGCCAACAGTGTGGCAGCCATCAGCATCATTGCACGTTTCATTTTTTTAATCTCTCCTGACGCGCTCCAAAAATAACGGGCGCATAAATGCAATTATAAACAAAATTCCGACTGACCAGTCGGTTTTTATAATAGGGACATGGGTCGCAAAGCAAAATTCGCACTAGACGCAAACGACGAAGAAGACGTCGAAGCCACTAAGGATCACATTTTGGATTCGGCGCTAGACATCTTTGCAAACAAGGGCTACTATGACACGCGCATGGATGACATCGCGCTGCACTCAAACACATCCAAAGGCGCGATCTACTTCTACTTTCCAAACAAAGAGCGTTTGTTTCTGGCGTTGATAGATCAATTTACCAATCTGCTGGAGCGGCGCGTGACTGACGCAGTCAAGGACGAAGCTGCCGGCATGGATCGCGTGCGCGTGGCGCTCGAGGTGTGTCTGGAGACGTTTGGCAAATATCGCCGCCCAGCCAAATTGATTTTGATTCAGGCGGTTGGTCTCGGCGTAACCTTTGAGGAGAAGCGCAACCAAATCTATGAGCGATTTGCCAAACTGATCGCCAAGTATCTGCGTGAAGCCATCGCGCTCAAACACATCCAAGACGTGGATGTGGACATCATCGCATGGGCGTGGATGGGCGCAATCTACTCGCTGGTGATGCGTTGGATCGCCACCGGCAAGCCCGATCCGCAGCGCATCATGCGCGCGTTGGTGCCAGCGCTGTTGCACAGCGTGCAATTCGATTCCAAGAAATAGCCACCCTTTACATCTTTTTTACAACACATTCATCCAATATACATGTTTTCCCGCTATCGTGCTGCCACGAACAATGAATAACCAATCCAAAAATACGAGCAAAAGCAAGACGCCACGCTTAGGCGCAAAGGCGCTCATCATGGCGGCATCTGTCATGACAACGGTGTCAGGCTGGGCGGTCATCTCACATATTGACCCATACGCGGCGACGACGGTGGCTGACGCTCAGCAACCAACAGTCACTATGCAAGAGGTCGTGCCTACGATGCCGCAGCGCCAACAACGCCAAAGTGAGCAGCGCGTCACCCCACAGCAACCCACCGCTCAAGCGACCCAAGTCGCCCCACGCGCAACTGCCGTGCCGCAGCAGCAAACTGCGCCACAACAACAGCAAGTTGCGCCGCGCGCGACACAAGCGCCACAAGCCAATTCACAGCAACAACAGGTCGCCCCGCAAACGCGCCCACAGGTGCAACAAGTGCAGCCACGCGCGCGCACACGCTCATCAAAGTAGGCACAAATGGCTGAGATCAACTTTCGCGCGATGAATTGCAACATGATGGCGTCGGTGGACAATGAAACCGATGACGCCAAAAACATGTTGCAGCGCGTGCCGCAATGGTTCGAGCTGTGGGAGCAGACCTTCTCACGATTTCGCGCGGGCAGCGAGCTAAGCGCTCTCAACCAAAGCGCGGGCAATTGGTTGGTCGTCAGCAATGAGCTGTGGCAGGTCTTGCAAATCGCGCTCGAGGCTGCCGAGAGCAGCGAGGGCATCGTGACGCCCGCAGTGATGAGTGCCTTACTGCGCGCGGGCTATGACCGTACGTTTGAGCAGATTCAACACACTTCAAAAAGCGGCTTGAGCATCAGCATCGCCCCGCGCGACGCGCTCGATTCGCCAGCGACATGGCGCTCAATCGAGGTGGACGCACAGCGCCGAGCCGTGCGCCTCAACGACGGTGTGCAGGTTGATCTAGGCGGCGTTGCCAAAGGTTGGTGTGCTGAGGCTGCCGCCGAGCGTTTGGCTGAATTTGGCTTGGCGATCGTGGACGCTGGCGGCGACATTGCCGTGCGCGGCGCGCGCGAGGTGCGTGTGCCGATTGGTGTCGCCGACATACATGACGCAAGTCGTTGCAGCGCAGTTGTGGCGATGGGTGATGGCGGTATTGCCACGTCGGGACAGGACTATAGGAATTGGGTCTTTGCAGGCGCACGTCAGCATCACATCATTGACCCACGCACGAGCAAGCCTGCGCAGACAGACGTGATGACATTGACGATCATCGCACCCTCAGCCATCGAGGCAGAGATCGCGGCAAAGCAAGCGTTTATTCTTGGCAGCG
>CAZVQE010000032.1:0-13992 GCA_964628875.1 uncultured Anaerolineae bacterium | reverse complement strand
GCACTTTGAGATAGCCCGCGCGAACTTCGTTGCCAATGGGTTGTTGCGTCGTCGCGTCAATGAGCTGTGTGCTCAGCACGTAGCCGGTTTGCTTGGCGCCCGCCTGCGGCACAAACGCAAAATCCATCGCGGTAATCTCGCCGCGTGTGTAGAGTGCGCTACGAATGACACGACTCACGACCGGCAAGCCATCATCGCCGATCAGCGTCACTGCCTGCACACGCAACGCGCTATGGCTCAGCGCGTCGCCCGCTTGCAGCTTCATTCGCACAAACAGCGGCACGCCCGCCTGCGCCTCACGCGCGGACGACTCGATCTGTAGCACGCGCCAGCCCGCACCGAGATCGCGCGGCGTCGCATCGAGTGTCAGCGTCGGCGTGATCGGCGCGCGCGTGCGGCGATACACCGTGATCGGCGCACCCCAAAATCGCGCATCGTCAAATGTCTGCACAGGCGCATACAGCGCGCGAAACCAATCTTCGTTTTGCGGATTGTCGGTGTAAATCGAATTGATGTGCGTCAGCGCCAGATAGTCGGGCTGCTCACGCATGAGCGTGCGCAGATAGTCGCCGTGCCGTATGGCGTCGCGGTCGCGCGGCGTGGTCAGCCCCAAAAAGTCAATCGCGCGGCGCTCAGCCGTGTAGCTCATCACGCCAAGCTCGGTCACGCCGATAGTCGCGTCAGCGGGCGTATTGGCAGCCAGCCACGCGCCGACGCGCGCATACACATCTACTTTTGTTTCGGGCAAAATCTTTGAGGCGATGCGTGATGGCTCGGGCGGCGTCGCGCCGCTGAGCACATTGTGAATGGCTAAGTCACCGATCAACAGTGGCGCAAGTAGCACAGCGCCTAGCGCGAGCGCACTCGTGCCGTGCGGGTGGCGTCTGGCGCTGCTGAGAATGGCATCCGCGCCGAGCGACATCAGCAGCGCCAGCGACGGGATCATCGGTGCGTAGTACCACACATACGGCGCAACGCCCAGCAATGTGTAACCGACAAAATGCAACGCGCCCCATGCCACGATCAGCTTCGCCGCGCTCGGCGCGCGATTCAACTGCACCAAGCCAAACACACACGCAGCCAACACGATGAGCCATAGCGGCGATTGCTCGATGTAGGCGCGCAGCAGGATCAGCGCGCCCGCTGGATAGCTCGTGCCATCATAAAAGCCGGTCAACCCCGACACAGCTTGCGCGGTCTTGGTTTGTAGCGTGGTTGGCACGGGTGAGCCAAATTGCCATGTCAGCCATAGCGCAAGCGGCGCATAGATGGCAAGCGCGGCAATGATTGCGCGCAATGCATGGTTGAATGATATTTGCACAGATCTAAGTAGGGGCGACTTGCGAGTCGCCCCTACAACTGTGACTGCATGACACGTCACGACCGCCAGCACGAGCGCGCCATCGCCACGCAAACCGAGCGCTATGCCAGCGAGCGCACCCGCGCCGACGAGGCGATTCTCAGCCGCCAACGCAAACGCCCACAGCGCCACCACGATAAACAGCGGCGTCTCAAAGCCAATCGTTAGCCACAACAACGGTGACAGCATGAGCGCGCAACCCGCAAGGATGCCAATAAAGCCGCGTCCGGCGAGGATGCGATTTAACGCCAGAGCAGCGATAGCAAATGAGATCACGCTGATGGCGGCGCTCGTCGTCGGAACATCGGCGCCCAGCCAGCGCAACGCCGCCAGCAACAACGCATACAGCGGCGCGGTAGTGATTAGCGCGCCATTGGGGTCGTTGAGATTAAAGCTAAACTGCCCATCGCGCGCGAGATGCTCAGCAAAGCGATAGGTGATAAATGGATCATCAAAGCGCGCGTTGCCCGCCGCCAACCAAACACCGACGGCGATCATGGCAAACAACAGCACGACCCACGCACGCGATCCTTTCATGAATGCGCCAAGTTTAGCGGCATAATGCGCGGGTGAAATTTTTACGCACACTCATCATCGTGTTGTTGCCGCTCATCATCATCGTCGCGCCGATCCGTGCGGCGATGATGCCGTGGATCGTGCCGTTTGAGTACGCGCTGCCTGGCTTTCCGGACGACGGTGTGAATATCGTTTATCCGGGCAAAGGCATGAAGCCCGCCGAGCGACTGCGGCTGGGTCTCGAAGGACTCGAAGGTGTGGCGGGCGCGCGTGGCATTCAGGTCTTGCGCGAAGCCAAGTTTGACAACGGGCAGCTTGCATTTAACGAGCGCGAGGTCGAGCATCTGGATGACGTGCGCAAGCTGATCAATGTGCTGTTTCCATTGCACACAGTCGCGGTGATCGCGGCGCTCGTCGCAGGCGCGATCTTGTGGCGGGCAAATCGCGCCGCAGTGGGCGCGGCGTTGCGCGGCGGCGGCATCGCCACATTGGCATTGATCGTCGGCGTGATCGCATTTGCGCTGATCGGCTGGGACACATTTTTTGTGACGTTTCACCGCTTGTTTTTTAGCGGCGAGACGTGGCTGTTTAATTGGGACGATACGTTGATTCGGTTGTATCCGGTTGAGTTTTGGCAAATTGCTGTGGGCGGCATTGCGGCGTGTGTGCTTGTGTTGTGTTTGCTAGCGATTTGGCTGGGCAAAAAATTAACGCCCATAGCCTAATTTTTAGGCGCAACTCACCTCATGCCAATTCGCGGATGCTAGAATCAGCCCACTTTCGCGGATTTTCCGCGCTTATCTAACTCCAAATGAAAATCAGACTATCTCTCACAAAGCAATCGGTATCTCAAACCGCAATTGCCTTTATGATGTTGTTTATCACTGCGTGTGGCACGACGGTTGTGCCTGCCAGCGCGACGATTACTTCGCCTGATGGCAGCGCTCAAGTCAACGTCGGACAAGCCGTGCCCATCAGCGGCAAAGTGACCGGCACAGGCATCAAGTCGGTGGATGTAGTGATTGACGGCGCAAAATTTGCGACGGTCAATCAAGCCGCGCCGAGTGGCGAATTTGTCATCAGCAATGTCAATTGGACGCCCGATGGTCCGGGCGCGCATGTGGTGCAATTTAAGGCGTTTAATGACAAAGGCGAGCTTGCTACGCAACAATCGGTGATTGTCTCAGCCAAAGCCGTTGCGCCGACGCCCGCGCCACAGCCAACCGCAGCGCCGCAACCGACTGCCGCGCCACAGCCAACAGCAGCCGCGCAGCCAACCGCTGCGCCTGTCGTCAATCAAGTCAAAGTCACCAATGAATTTGTCAATGTGCGCAAGGGACCCAGTGTGGATTACGACAAAGTCGGCAAGCTGGATCAGGGTCAAACTGCCAATCTAAAAGGCAAGAGCGACGACGGCAAATGGTGGCAGATCGAATTCAAAGACGGCGTCGGCGGACTCGGCTGGGTGCTCGCTGAGTATGTTGAGTTTAAGGGCGATGCAAAATCCATTCCCGTAGCCAAAGCGCCTGATCTGCCAAAGCCTGTGGCTGCCGCTCCCGCGGCACCAGCCAATAACGACGCGCTCAAAGCTTTGCCAACTGCGCCGCCTGCTAACGCGCCCGCCGCGCCACCGGTGAATCCTGCCGCTATATTGCCTTATTCACAAAATGTGCGCTTTAATCCGCGCAATAACTTTATGGATGTGCCGCTCGGACACAGTGAAGATCGCAATGCGTCCGTCATCTGGGAGATCAATGGCGCTCGCAGTGCCAACCTCGAAATCCTCGGCGTAAAGCATGATAGCGGGCTATACATGAACTGTCCAAAAGGCAACACAGATACCATGACGCCCAGCTTTACTGGCAAACAATATCCGTTGCAATTGCCTAAAGGCGAGTTCAAATTCTCGATGCCCGACACAGGCTTGTATTTTGTCAAGATCAACGTCGTCAAATCAGACGGCTCGACCACAGACATTCCATTTTGGTTTATGGTCGGTTGCTACAAAGCCTTCTAAAAAATCACGACTGATCTTTTGCAAATTTATAAAAAGCGGTCACCTTCGAGGTGATCGCTTTTTTTTATAGCGCGTATTGCAGTGTCACGTTGTGACGCGCGCCGTCAAAATAAATCAGAGAGAGGTTGTTGACCTCAAACTCAACGTCAAAGCTTTGTGCACTCAACCAGCGCATGATCTCGCTAAGCTTGTCATGTGTGAGATCGCGCTGTGCCAATGTGATGTGCGGCATCCACAACGCAGGCGCGTAGTAGCCCAGCGCGCCTTTTGAGAATGGCGCCAACGCCTGCCACAGCTCAGCGTGCAACGCAGCCATTAGCGCATTGCGCGCGACTGCAATTTGCAAGACAGGCTGCGCGCCAGTAAAAACACCCAACCCGCCAGTCTTTGCGCGAAACGATGGCGTGTGCGCGGCGATCTGCGCTAAGACAGCGTCGAGCCGATCAAGATCGTAGCGCTCGACAACATGATACGAAAAGTGTGAAAAAGCCACCTCATCCGCGACAAAATGCACATCAAAGCGCACGCGCAATTCATGCCACAGCGCATGCACACGCTCAGTAAGAGCAGCGTCGGTGAGTGTGACTACGCCCGAGTGAGCCATACGCCCATTATGACGCCACGCGGCGCATGACCGCCACGCGGATTGTCCTGCGCAAGATAAAACTTGCCACACGCGCAATCGGTCTGATAAAGCGCACCTCGCGCTCGAGGCTGCGCGGCGTGTCAGCGCGCTCGATCAATTCAAAGCCAAAGCGCTCGTAAAACGGCTGCAATTTCGATTCGCAAAAAAGATATAACGCCCGATGTCCCTGCTGCGTCTCGCGCTCGATCAGCGCGCGCACAATCTGGCTGGCAATGCCACGATGCTGATGCGTCGGCGCGACCGCAATCGAAGCCAACTCGCGCGCGCCGTCAGCATGGATTTTGACCTGACCGATGCCGATGATCGCGTCGTCCTCAGCCGCCACCAAAAAACGTTGCCAATGAATGTCGCGCCGATTGATACGTGACTGCCGCACAAGATTGACGATGGCGGCTTGATCTGACTCGAGAGCGGGGCGAATCTCCATTTAGATCAGTAATCCTTGTTGCATCGCCGCGCGGCGCACATCGTCTGCATCTTTGGCATCCAGCAAAAGGCTGTTGTTGCCGACGCGTCTGACTTTGATATTTTTGAGAATGGGCGCGGCGAGCAAAGTTTGTAGCGCAGCCTCGTCTTTGGTTTGCAACAACACGACTTCGCTCAGCTTTGCTTCGACGCCGCGCGCGCCCCAACGCTCAATCGCGCCGATGACCTGTGCTGGCACGGCGTCACTCGTGTGTCGCCGCAAAAACTCGACGACGCGCGTAGCGCTGATACTTTGCGCGGCGGCTCGCGCCAATGATGCCGCGCTGAGTTGATAGCGATAGCTGTGTTGCTTTGGCTCGATACTCGCAAAGTCGGCGATGCGCGCCAACTGAAACCGCTCAAATCGCAGCGCCATCGGGCAGGCGACCGCGCCATTTGCCAAGACAGATAGCCGCGCCTCGCTCGGCGTCTGATCCGCGTCAAGCTGCAACCAACTGAGTACGCCATTCATCACACTGCGTATCAGCGCGCCCTCGATGCGCCCCCAATGCTCAAAGCCGCGCAAAAACTCGCCGCTGGCTGCATCGCGGATGTGCCACGTGTCGTAGCGCCCATCGCGTCGCGCAAAATCTGGCGCGGTGTGTTTGATGTGTGCGACGAGCGCATCTGTGTCGAGCGTCGGTTGTTGCGCATGTGCCTGCACGATAAATGCACGCTCGGACAACGGATCGTTTGCCCATGCATGCGTCATGTCAAAGCTCAACCCGCGCACGTGCGCGAGGTCATTCCAAGTTGGGTCATCAATCCACGCACGACGCATCGCATCAAGCTGATCCGCAGATGAGGCTTGTAGCCAGCGCGCGGCAACGTTTGGCACGACACGCAGCTTGCGGTCTTCATTGAGGCGCAGACAGCCGATGCGCAACAACATGTGTTGCATCCATTTGAGGCGTAGCTCGTCACTGTCGCGCAACATTGGCAGCAGCGTCGCGCGCGCTTGCGTGTTCCATTTGCCGTCGCGGTTGATGAGCACATCGGCATTTTGACAATGCGCCAGCAACGTAGTCAGATCATCGAGCAGCGCGCAGTATTGCGCGAGCGTACTGTGTTGTGCAGAATCGAGCAAGCTCTCATCCACATTCTCAGCAACAGCCTCACGCGCGCTAGACGCGAGCCGACTCAGCGACTCATACAACTCATCGGGGATAAACATCATCTCGCGCGGCGGCGTGGCTTGCTCAAATCCACGCGAAATAAATCCGCGGTACCACAACATTTCGGTGGCGTTGATCGGGGCGTTCCAGGGTTGCTCGCGCGAGAGCTTGCCGGGTCCCATCGGGCGCAGCTCACCAAAGCGGCGCTCAAATGCCGCCACAGGGATGCGTCCGTTTTTGGCGAATAGCGCCTCGAGTGCGGTTTGTGCGTCGGCGGAGAGCGCCTCGCGCGCGCGCGTGAGATGCGTCGGCTGCGGCATGTATTGCGCCAGCGCCTCAGCCGCTTCACGCGGCGACGAGGCTTCGAGCGTCATGTCCCACGCCTCCGCAATCGCAATCAGTCGCGGCAGTGGCTCATCAATCAGGCAGGCGCGAAGGGAACGCATAGATAAACAAAAAGGGCGAGGATGTTCCTCGCCCTTGATTGTATGCGTGAATGAATCTGCAATGCGCTAAAACTTGAGCGCGTTCATAGTGCCGCGCACGAGCTCGGCGCTCTTTTGCATCATCGCGTTTTCGGCTTCGTTTAGCTCGACTTCGATGATCTTTTCGATACCGTTGCGACCGAGCACAACCGGCACGCCAAAGTACATGTCCTTCAGCCCGTACTGCCCTTCGAGCAACGCCGCGCATGGGCGAATCAACTTCTTATCTTTGAGGATGGCTTCGACCATCTCAGCGACCGATGCGCCCGGCGCAAAGTATGCGCTGCCAGTCTTGAGCAAGTTGACAATCTCGGCGCCGCCTGAGCGGGTGCGCTGGACGATGGCGTCAATCTTCTCTTGCGATGTCCAACCCATCTTGATAAGGTCAGGCAATGGGATGCCCGCAATCGTGCTATAGCGCACGAGCGGCACCATCTCATCGCCGTGTCCGCCTAGCACAAACGCATGCGTGTTTTCGACCGAGCAATTAAACTCCATCGCCATAAAGGTGCGCATGCGCGCGCTATCGAGCACTCCAGCTTGTCCCATTACACGCTTGCTGGGAAATCCTTTTTGGCTCAACACGCGATACATCAAATAGGTCATCGTGTCAAGCGGGTTGGTCACCACCACAACGATGGCATTGGGCGAAGATGAAGCGATATTGTTGGCTACATCCGTGATGATCTTTTGATTGATGCCGACCAAATCTTCACGCGTCATGCCGGGCTTGCGCGCCACACCTGCCGTGACGACGACGACATCGCTATTGGCAGTGTCAGCATAATCAGTCGTGCCGACTACGTGAGTGTCATAACCCAGCACGGGACCTGCTTCGGACAAATCGAGCGCTTTGCCTTTTGGCATGGTCTCGGTCTGTGGAATGTCGAGCAACACGATATCGCCGAGTTCGCGCTCAGCGAGCCAATGTGCGGTAGTCGCGCCCACAAATCCAGCGCCAACGATGGTTATTTTATTTCGCATGATTTTCCTCGTTTAACACAAGTGTGATTAAAAAATTATAGCTATCTTCTCTATAAAATTTTATATTCGATTTTGCGCGCAAAAAACTAATGGGCGATGCGCTTGTCATGCAAATGTGAAGTTCTGTTTTACACTTGATGGCGCATGCAAACGGTTTTAGTCACGGGTGCGAGTGGTTTACTCGGCGCAAATTTTGTATTGACTGCGCTAGACACGGGCTGGCGCGTCATTGCTGCTACACACGCCCATGCGCTTACTGCACAGCCCCATTTGCAAAATGAAGCTGTGAATCTCATGGAGGCGCGCGAGATCGAGCCGCTCATCGCGCGCACGCAACCACAGTGGATCGTGCATTGCGCGGCGGCGGTCAATGTGGACTGGTGCGAAGAACACCCATCTGAAACGCAACGCATGAATGTGGATGCATCTGCTGCGATTGCACGCGCAGCGCAGCAACACGGTGCGCGCATGGTGCATATCTCGACTGATGCAGTTTTTGATGGCGTAATTGGTAATTACACCGAAACCGACGCGATCAACCCACTCAGCATCTACGCGCGCAGCAAAGCCGACGCCGAACGCGCGGTGGCTACTGAATTGCCCGAGGCGCTGATTGCGCGCGTCAATATCTACGGCTGGAATATGCAAGCCAAAACCAGCCTCGCCGAATGGTCACTCAACAAGCTCGAACGCGGCGAAAATGTGCCGGGCTTTCGCGATGTGACTTTCAATCCGATGTTGGTCAACGACTTGAGCGACGTGTTGCTGGCGTTGATGGCGCGAGGCGCGCGCGGAGTGCTACATGTGTTTGGCGCGGAGGCGATTAGCAAATATGAGTTTGCGCGATCGGTGGCGCGTGTGTTTGGGTTGAATGAGGCGCTGGTCGAATCCACCTCAATCGCTGACGCGCATCTGCGCGCGCCGCGCTCGCTCAACCTGACGATGAGTGTCGCCCAAGTGGAAAATCTACTCAATCAAAAGATGCCATCGGTCGAAAACGGCTTGCGACGTTTTAGACAACTGCGCGAGCAGGGCTTTGTCCGACGACTCAAGCAACTAGCCACGTTGTAAAATTGCTGACGATTTTACGCAACCTTGATTTTATTGCTTAGAGACGCGCGAAATGCGCGTCTCTAAATTTGTAATGTGGTTGCGCAGATTGTGGAGGATAAAAATGGAATTAGAAGTGAATGCGTTGGCAGACAAATTGCCAAAGCGCGTAGTGCGATTGAGCGAGCTCGCCTACAACGTGTGGTGGACGTGGCACCGCGAAGCGCAGGTGCTATTTGAAAATATTGATCACGCGCTCTGGGAGCAGGTGTATCACAATCCTGTCAAGTTTTTGTATCAAGTCAGCGACGAGGCGTTGCAGAGCGCCATTCAAAACAAACACTGGATGCAAACTTTTCAGAGCGTGCTAAAAGATTACGACGACTACATGCGCTCGGCGCTCAACCCCGCTAAGCCACAACCCGCGCACAAGGGGAGCAAGGCGGATACGTGGTTTGCCAAGACCTATGGCGCATGGCGCGGTCCGGTGGCGTATATGTCATTTGAATTTGGCTTGCACGAGATATTGCCGATGTATGCAGGCGGTTTGGGAGTGCTTGCCGCCGATCACCTCAAAGAAGCCAGCGACTTAGGTTTGCCTGCTGCCGGTATCGGATTTTTGTATCTGCAAGGATATTTCAAACAGCGCATCACTGAGGATGGCTGGCAAGAGGCTGATTACGAAAATCTTGATTTTTCGCAATTGCCGGTGACGCTCGTGCGCAATGAAGACGGCTCACCGCTCATTGTGAGCTTTGATATGCCAACGATGAAGATCAACTTGCAAATCTGGAAAGTGCAAGTCGGACGACTGCCGTTGTATCTGCTCGATACAGCGGGCGCCGAGGGAAACAACACGTATGTCAAATCACTGACGCAGCGCCTCTATAACTCAGACCCTGACATGCGCATCTCGCAAGAGATCGTGCTTGGCATCGGTGGTGTGCGTGTCTTGCGCGCGCTCGGCATCAACCCGTCTGTGTGGCACATGAATGAAGGGCATCCAGCATTTAGCACACTCGAGCGCATCCGCGAGCTGGTCAAAACGGGCATGAACTATGACCGCGCGCGCGATCAAGTGCGCAAGACGACTGTGTTTACTACACATACGCCCGTGCCAGCAGGCAACGACCGATTTGCCATGTGGCAGATTGACCGTCAACTCAATGGCTTTTGGAATGAATTGGGTTTGACACGTGAGCGATTTATGGCAATCGCCACTGACAGCGACGGACTCTACGGCATGACCGTATTGGCGCTGCGCATGGCGCAACGCAGCAACGGCGTCAGCAAACTACATGGCGAGGTCGCGGGCGAAATGTGGTCGTGGATGGGTGACAGCATCAGCCCCATTGGCTACATCACAAACGGCGTGCATACTGGCACATGGATCGCACGCCGCGTAAGCCATCTGTATGACACGTATCTCGGCAAAGATTGGATGAACAATCTTGATGATTTAACTTTGTGGAAAAATGTGCGCAATATTCCCGATGCTGAGCTATGGGATGTGCGCCGCCACTACAAGCGCACATTGGCAGGCTTTTTGCGCGAGCGCGCGCGTGTCACATGGACGACGCACACACGCCACCCCGTGCAAACCATCGCCAGCGGTGTGTTGCTTGATCCATATGCACTCACGATCGGTTTTGCGCGACGCTTTCCGACCTACAAACGGGCGACATTGATCTTGAGCCAGCTTGATCGGCTGATACGGATTATCAACAACGCTGATCGCCCTGTGCAGATCCTATTTGCAGGCAAGAGTCATCCGAATGATGAGCCCGGCAAGCAGTTGATCCAGAAGTTGTATCGCGCGGTCAAGAACGCCGACTCTGCGGGTCGTCTCGTGTTTATCGAAGACTATGACATGAACGTCGCGCGGCACCTCGTGTGGGGCGTAGATGTTTGGATGAATACGCCGCGTCGCCCGTATGAAGCCAGCGGCACCAGCGGCATGAAAGCGGCGCTCAACGGCGCGCTCAACTTTAGCGTGCTAGATGGTTGGTGGCCCGAAGCCTACAACGGTAAAAATGGTTGGGCGATTGGCACCGAGCAAGAGTACGCCAGCACCGATGAGCAGGACGCAGCCGATGCCAACTCTTTGTTTGACACGCTGGAGAATGAGATCGTACCGCTGTATTACGATATGAACGCCGACGATGTGCCAGTCAAATGGCTCAAGCGCGTCAAAGAAAGTCTTGCCACATGCGCGCCGATGTTTAGCACACGCCGCATGGTCAAGCAATACATCAACGAGATGTACGCGCCACTCGCAAAATAAATTTAGTTTGAAGGTCAAGCTACATGGAGGCATGTGCAACGATGTTGTGCATGCCTCTTTTATTTACGTCGCGCCCGTTTGAGGCGCGGTTAAAATAATTGGACGCTTGCAGGCGGACAAGTCGCCCATTCGCCAACAAACTATGTTTAAGAAAATACTCGTTGCAAATCGCGGTGAAATTGCCGTGCGCATCTTGCGCGCATGTCATGAGCTAGGTATCCAAACGGTGGCGCTGTACTCGGACGTAGATCGCAATGCATTGCATGTGCGCTACGCGGACGAGGCATATCACATCGGACCACCTCAGGCGCGCGAGAGCTATCTGCGCGGCGACAAGATCATTGACATCGCGCGCAAGGCAGACGTAGATGCCATTCATCCGGGCTATGGATTTTTGGCGGAGAACGAAGAATTTGCGCAAGCCTGCAGCGACGCAAATATCACGTTTATCGGACCCTCGCCCGAGGCGATCTACAAAATGGGTGATAAAGCCGTCGCGCGTGCAACGGCAATAAAAGCCGGCGTGCCGGTCATCCCCGGCACCGAGAGTGAAGGCGACCTGAGCGATGAAGATCTACTTGCGCTCGCCCCAAAGATCGGATTTCCCATTCTTATCAAAGCCAGCGCTGGTGGCGGCGGCAAAGGGCAACGCGAAGTGCGCAACCTCGAAGAGATGCCCGCGCTGATCGCAGCGGCGCGCCGTGAAGCGACGTCATCGTTTGGCAACGGCTCGGTGTATCTCGAGCATATGGTCGAAAACGCGCGTCACATTGAGTTTCAGATTCTCGGCGACAAAGAGGGCAACATCATCCATCTTGGTGAACGTGAGTGTAGCCTGCAACGCCGCCGACAAAAATTGGTCGAAGAGGCGCCATCGGTTGCGCTGACGGATGAGATGCGCCGTAAGTTTGGGCAAATCGCGGTGCGCGCAGCCGCAGCTGTGAATTACTACAACGCTGGCACCATCGAATGTTTGCTCGACAAAAATGACAATCTGTATTTCATGGAAATGAATACGCGCCTACAAGTTGAGCATCCAGTCACCGAGCGCATCACTGGCATTGACATCGTCAAAGAGCAAATCCGCATCGCGCGCGGACGACGACTGCGCTATACGCAAGCCGATATCCAGCCAAACGGTTGGGCGATTGAGTGCCGCATCAACGCCGAAGACCCCTTTAGCAATTTCATGCCAAGCACGGGCAAAATCACGCATATCCATTTTCCAACGGGTCCCGGCGTGCGCATTGACAGCGGCGTGTATGAGGGCTTTGAGATTACGCCCTACTATGACAGCATGATTGCGAAGGTGATTTGTTGGGGCGACACGCGCGCTGAGGCGATGATGCGTATGCGCCGCGCGCTCAGTGAGATGCGCATCATGGGTGTCAAAACGACAATCCCATTCCACCAACAACTCATCGGCAGCCTACGCTTTCAAGCGGGCAACTTTGACACCCGCTTTGTGGAGGATCGCTTTAGCCTCGAAGATCAAGAGCGACCAATGGCGGATGTGGCTGCAATTGCCGCTACGATGGTGGCGCATGGACACGACCAAGCCGCATCACACATTAGCATGAGCAACGACACCAACGGCACGCGTCCGTCCGCGTGGCGCACCCGCAGTCGGTTTTGAGGGTACGCATATTTACAAGGCAACAAACCTCAGGCTGTCACTCTGAACGAAGCGGAGCAAAGTGAAGAATCTATTTCGGCGCAATACGAGATTCTTCGCTCCCTTTGGTCGCTCAGAATGGCAGCAAACAACTAACGCATGATAAAAAAATCAGCAAATCGCTTAGCATGGGCGGTACTGCTCGGCTCATTTTTTATTTGCGTGGCGCTGGCAGTCGGCGTGCCGACGCTAGGCATCTCACTGGTCAATAATCTGACGCGCAGCACATCCATCATCATCAAGCTGCAAGCGGGCAAAGTCGGCGCATCAGACGAACGCCCGGGCAGCACAGTGTTGGTGGATGTTGGCTTAGATGGATTTCCGATCAACGAAGGGGCGCGCATCGTCGTCGGCGACGACAGTCAATCACAAGGCACACTCATCATCTCGGACGAAATCAATTCACCGCCATATGCACAAGTACAGCTGTACTCCGGCGCCAAAGTGCGCATACTACGCGCGCGCGCGCCGCGATTTGGCGCATCCAATCAACCCATTGACATTGACTTATATCTGCAAAGCGGTCGTATTCAGGTGCAACGGCACGCCAGCGATCAAGCCGTGCGCGTGCGTGTGCATACAGGTCAGCTGGCGAGCGAGCTTGAGGTTGGCACGTATTCATTTGAGGTGAATGACGATCCGATCAACACAGAGACCAGCCTTGTCGTGAGAGATGGCGCGGCGCACACGCTGATGCTCAATGCCGACGGCAACGACCTCAAATCATCGTTAGCGCAAGTAACCAGCAATCAGCGCGTGATTGCGCGCAAAGGCGAACAACAACTGCAAACGGTGGCAGCGGCGCGCAACATTTTGCGCAATGGCGATTGGAGCGGCGAGATAGATCGTAGCTGGGAGACCGTTGTCAAGACCGCAGTGCAAGGCGAGATGGTGGGCGCGATTAGCGTGCTGACCAGTGACGGCAAAAATTCTCTGCTCATTGATCGGCGTGGCAGCAATCTCAACTGGGGTCGCACAGGCCTCATTCAACAGCTCAACGAAAATGTGGCGGATCGCAGCAGCGTGCAAGTGCGTGTGGATTTTGCGATCTTCTTTCAAAATCTGCCCGTGTGTGGCGGACGCGGCAGCGAATGCCCGCTCATGATCAAGATCGTGTATCGCGACAAACAAGGCAGCGACCGCGAGTGGATTCAAGGCTTTTATGCAGATGGCACACCGCAAGCGGGCGTGTATCCGGATGAGATCCTCGATCAGGGCGAGCCGCGCCTCAAACACATCAAGACGCCGCTTGGCACGCGCGTGCGCCAAGAGTCCTCCAATTTGCTACAGACCAACAAAGACATGCAACTCATCAAGTCCATCAGTGTTTATGCTGAGGGTCACGCCGTGCAGGCGCAGGTGTATTCGATTGAGTTGCTTGTCGCGGACTAGCCT
>CAZVQE010000031.1:6570-14038 GCA_964628875.1 uncultured Anaerolineae bacterium | reverse complement strand
CACATTAGCTCGGTGAATTGAGCCGTATCGGGCGCGACAAAGCAGATCACCGTGTTGCCCGCAAAGGCGCGCACGCTGCCGTCTGCGTTAAATTTACGACCGACCTCAGCTGAGTATGCATGTTGTGTCATACAGTGCGATGATAATCGGAGACAACGCACAACAAATATGCGCCCACTTATGAAGACATTGATCTTGACCGACAACACGCACGCGCTCGACCTCGCGCGTGAGCTACAAAAACAATACGCTGATATCGAGGTGTATCAATCACCCAAGGGACCACTCGCCGATGTGCCGCGCCTCAAGGTACGCGATCAGGTCGCCGAGATCATCGCGCGCTACGACCTCATCATTTCGATCCACTGCAAGCAGCTCTTTCCGCCAGAGATTGTCAATCGCGTGCGTTGCGTCAATGTGCATCCCGGACTCAATCCGTTTAATCGCGGTTGGTTCCCGCAGGTGTTTTCCATTTTGAATGGCTTGCCCGCCGGTGTGACGATTCACGAGATGGATGAGCAGCTCGATCATGGCGCCATCATCGCGCAACAAGCCTATGACATTGAGCCATGGGACACCTCTGGCAGCGCCTATGTCAAGATCATGCAGATTGAGCGCGAGCTGGTGCTCAAGCATTTTGCTGAGATACGCGCAGGCAGCTATAAAAAAATCACGCCCAGCGCCGAAGGCAACGTGAACTACAAAAAAGACTACGATGCGCTACGAGAATTAAACCTCGGCGAGCAGGGCACATTTGGCGACTTTGTCAATCGGTTGCGTGCGCTTACGCATGACCCCTATCGCAATGCCTATTTCATTGACAAGTCCGGCAAAAAGGTGTTCGTGCGTATTGTGCTAGAGCCCGAATCCTGACGGGCAAACTATTTGATCAGTCGCGGCAGGTATTTCCAGATCACCGCGCCATCATTAAAGCCGAGTGGCGCAAAGACTTGAAGCGTGTAGAAGAATACATTGAGCAAAAAGAACCACAACGCGCTCCAATAAATCACCTCGCCCTGCCCGCGCACAGCCAGCCAGATCAGACCGGCAACCACGCTCAACAACGCATTGGAAATCGGTCCACCCAGCGCGCGTAGGATATGCACGCGTGGCGGCAGCTCCGACTCATTGGACGGGTACACATTTGCGCCGAGAATCCAAAAGAAGCGAATGCCGATCATTGGATGTCCCATGCGGCGCGCTGCAAATGCGTGTCCATAGTTATGCACAAGATCACTCAGCCAAAACAGTGCCGTGCAGAACACGCCCGTCAGCACAGCATCTGCCATGCTCATATCAATTCCCCAAAAAGCCGCGCCACTCAGCAACAACACGAGCATCAACGTGCCAACCAACGCACTCGGGTAAATACGCCACGTCAGCCCGCCTATGGGGCCAAATTGTAAAAATCGCATATGTCAAATTTTAGTCAGCCGTGTGTTGATTGACAAAACCATTACACTGACAATTTTGTATTTATCATAAATTTTCCGTCGTCATGCGACGACTATAGCGCAAAATCGCGCTTGCGCTATGGCTTTGTCAAGTGGCTGATGAGCATCGCCAACGTGTCAAATGTGAGTGACTTGGTGCTATCTCGCACCACCCAATCCGCGTCACGCACAGTTACGCAGATCGCTTGTGGCTCAGCGCTCACGGCGATGCCATTGCGCCGCAACGCACGCACCGTCCACTCGGCGCGCACGCCATCACCGACAAGTTGCACAGTGACGCATAGCGGTACATCAATCTGAAAACTGCCACTCAGCGCATCAAAGCGCACGCCCTCGCCCGCAAATCTGCGCTCTAGTACGCCGTTGAGCGCGAGGTCCTCGGGCGCACCCTGCGCAAAATCATCATGCGTCATGACCCACAATCGGTCGGCGCATCGCATGGCTAGATCGAGATCGTGCGTCGAGGCAATGATCGCGCACGGTGACTCACGCGTCAACCGCCTCAGCAATAGCATCAGCTCGACGCGGCGCGGCAGATCAAGAAAAGCCGTCGGCTCATCCAAAATAATCAGCGGTGTACGTTGCGCGAGCGCGCGTGCGATCATCACCCGTTGGCGCTCGCCGTCGCTCAGCGCATCTATAAATCGGTCGGCAAGCGGCATCGCATTCGTTTGCGTCAGCGCCTCATCAATCGTGGCGCGATCCTCGCGCGTGAGCTGACCACTCCAATCTGTATAGGGCTGTCGTCCGAGCGCCACGAGTTCGCGCGCGGTCATGTGTTCAGCTTCGACGCGCTCGGTCAGCACGACAGCCACACTGCGCGCGCGTTGCGCGGCGCTGAGTGCGTTGAGCTCGGCGTTGTTGATGTGAATCGCGCCGTGCCGTGCTTTTTGTAAGCCTGCTAAGGTACGCAACAGCGTACTTTTGCCCGCGCCGTTTGGACCCAGCAGACACACCAATTCACCCGCATGCACGCGCACATCGAGACCACGCGCCACCACGCGGTTGGCGTAGCCGATCTCTAGCTCACGCGCGGAGAGCAATGCCAAATCAGGATCTGACCAATTCTCACTCATCAAAACTATCGTCGGCGCAACAGCACCGATAGCACAAACGGCGCGCCAAATAAAGCCATAATGACATTGAGCGGCAAGGTCACGCCACCGGGCAACTGCGTCAGCACATCCGCAATCAACGCCACAATCGCGCCGATCAGCACACACGCGGGTATGAGCGCGCGATGCTCCGCCGAGCGCAACAGACTGCGAGCGACATGCGGCACAGCAATGCCAAGAAAACCAATCGGGCCACAAAACGCGGTCACCGCGCCGGCGATCAGCGACGACGCGCCAATCGTGAGCAATCGCGCGCGACGCACATTGACACCGAGGCTATGCGCGTATGTCTCGCCGAGCGAGAGCGCATTGAGCGACTTGGCGCTGGCAAATGAAGTCACGAGCGCAAGCAACATCGTCGGCGCAAACACGGCTAGATTTTGCCACGTCACCCCGCCAAAGCTGCCAAACGTCCACGCGATAAAAACTTGCACTTGTGCAGGCGCGCTGAGGTAGATCAGCAGACTCACAAACGCACTCGTGATATAGCCGACCATCAAACCCGCCACGAGCAGCGTGACGAGGTTGCGCACATGTCGCGCGATGAGCATCACCATCGCAAACACCATCGCTGCGCCAATTGAGGCAGACAGCACGAGGCTAATCGAACCCGCAATTCCCAAGCGCGGCAACAGTGCGCTACCAGCGGCGCCTGCGCCCAACACAACCGCCGCGACGCCAAGACTTGCGCCACTGCTGACGCCCAGCACATACGGGTCCGCCAACGGATTTCGAAAAAGCGTCTGCATTTGCAGCCCGCTGACCGCCAACGCTGCGCCCGCGATAAGCGCGGTGAGCGCTTTTGGCAACCTAAAGAGTTGCACGATGGTCGTCCATGATTCGCGTGAGGCTTCGCCGCCCAGCACGACGCGCGCGACATCGCTCAGGGGAATGGCAACCGAGCCAACCGCCAACGAGAGCGCAAACGCGAGGATCACGCTCAGCAGCAACACACTCAAAACAACATTGTGGCGGCGCATGTAAAAAAACAAACACCCGAAGGAGTGCTTCGGGTGTCAATTATCTTTCGGATGCAGTCTGAAGTTATTCAGCCTTTGGCTCTTCTTCGACCAATTCGACGATGGCGCGTTTAGCGCGGCGCTTGGCTGTCTTCTCTTCTTTGCTGACAGTCTCAGACGTGCGACGCTCTAGGCGTTTCTGAAAGCGATCAACCTGCCCCTCTGTGTCAATGATGCGCTGCTGACCAGTGTAAAACGGGTGATTGCCGCTCCAGACGTCCAGATGCAACTCGGGCTTGGTGCTGCCGACGGTGCCAACAAATTGACCACCGACGAAGACTTTCGCCTCGTGATAATACTTAGGATGGATATCGGCTTTCATGCTGCCTCCGTGATGCTGACGCGCTTGTCGCCGGTTGGCAACGTCTCAAATTTGACGACGCCGTCTGCCATCGCAAACAATGTGTGATCTTTGCCAAGACCGACGTTTACGCCCGCTTTGACTTTAGTGCCGCGTTGGCGCACCAAGATATTGCCTGCGCGCACAGCCTCGCCGCCAAAGCGCTTGACACCGAGACGCTGCGAATTGCTATCGCGTCCGTTGGTAGATGAGCCCCCGCCTTTTTTGTGTGCCATAGTTTTCCTACTTCAATCCTTCAATTTTCAAACGCGTGTATTGTTGGCGATGCCCTGTCTTTTTGCGATAGCGCTTCTTGGGCGTGTAATAAAACACATTTAACTTTTCGCCTTTCTCTTCACGCAACACTTGCGCGGCAATTTGGCGTCCTTCGACGTACGGCTTGCCCACCGTTACGCCGCTGTCGTCTGCAATCAACATGACGGGCAGCTCAAGCGCGCTCCCGGATTGTTGTTCTAGCTTCTCGACGAGGATTTCATCTCCCGGCGATACGCGATACTGACGACCGCCGACTTCTACAACTGCATACATCTCTATTCACCTCGAAATTTAGCCTGTGGATTATACCGCACAACTGCAAATTGCGCGAGGCTAATTGCCCCAACTCGTCAAAAAGTCACGTAACGTCGCAGGAATAAACACACAGTGGCGCGACAGCGTAACGTCGTCAATCGTTTGTCCTGAAATGTTGATCGCTTGTATTTTCATTTGACAACGGTCAGCCTCAACTAACAACGCGCCGTAGGTTTCGTTGTAGCGGACTACGCTCCCAGCAACCGGAAGTCCAAAGTTGTAGAGGCTGCGGCCGCCCCACCCATTCACAAAATAAGGGATGCCGCCATGCATCACGCGCTCATAGGTATGGTCGTGCCCCATAAACACTGCATCAACAGCAAATTGCTCGAAGTTCCATTGCATCCATGCGGAGCTGCCATGAAGGCTAGACGAATACGCTGGATGATGAAAAGCGACAATACGCCAAACGCTATTTCGCTGCTCAGCGAAGTGCTGAAACCATTGTCCTTGCGTCGAGCTAAGCGTAGTGCCATCTGGCTCTCGCAGATCACTGTCTAGCACAACAAACTCAACCATCTCTTGGGCGAATTTGTAGTAGCGCTTGTTGTTTGGCAGTGCGGGAAATGTAGCATTCCAGCCCGCAAGCGTCGCATCCCAATCATGGTTGCCGAGCGCGGGGAAAAACCGATTTGCACTCACATCGCTACTGATGAAACCTGAGTAGTAGCGCGTTACGCAACCCGCCCAATTTGCCGCACTGCAATAGGTGTTGTCGCCCACGGTCAAGATTAATTCGGGGCTCCACGCATGCACCATATCCGCTACAGCTTGTGTGCTTGCATAGGACGAGCCGTCTGAATTTTGATAGCCCCAATCGCCAATGACAGCAAAGCGCAACACCCCCGCAGGCGCAGACGGCAGTGGTTGAAAATCAACCTGCCTGAACGTCTGAGATGAGCTTAATGCAGAAGTCATCCACAGCGACGCCACAAAAGCCAAGAGCAAACTACCTATACGTGTATTCATCTCGCTGATAAAATCCTCTCCCTGAGCTTGCAACCTGTCTTACATCTTGCAGGCAACATTGGAACCAGTATATGAGTGACTATCTTATTCGAGGCAAACTCGCCGATGTAGACCCTGCCGTCGCCGAGCTCATTCAACATGAACATGCGCGCCAATTTGCCAAGATCATCATGATCGCCAGCGAATCAACCGCACCCAGCGCCATCCGCGAGGCAGAGAGCAGCGTCTTTCGCAATATTTATGCTGAGGGCTACCCGCTCGAAGCCATGCGCACGCAGACCGAAGATGAGATTCTCGATTACGAGACACAGCTCGCTGTCTATCGCCGCAATGGCGACCGCCGCTATTACAAAGGCGTCGAATATTGCAACATGCTCGAGGCGCTCGCGCAACGTCGCGGCGCGGAAGTGTTTTGTCCAGCAGGCATGACGCCCGATCAACTGTATGTCAATGTACAGCCACTCTCGGGCGCAGTTGCAAATACCTCTGTGTATGAGGCGCTATTGCAGCCCGGTGAGAAAGTGCTGGCGCTCGACCTGCGACACGGCGGACACTTGTCGCACGGCAGCCCAGTTAACATCACAGGACGACGACAGCAGATCATCAACTATCACGTCAATGATGAGACTGAGCTGCTCGACTATGAGGAAATCTACGAAACCGCCATGCGCGAAAAGCCAAAGATGATGATCGCTGGCTACACGTCGTATCCGTGGGCGCCCGACTTCAAGCGTTTTAGAGAGATCGCCGATGCATGCGGCTCGATCCTCCTCGCGGATATCTCACACACGGCGGGCATGGCAGCCGTCGGCGCGTATCCAAATTCGGTTGGCATCGCGCACGTCACGACATTTACAACGCACAAGACGCTCATGGGCCCGCGCGGCGCAGTCATCATCACCACTGACCCTGAGCTGGCAAAGAAAATTGATCGCGCAGTGTTCCCCGGTATGCAAGGTGGACCGTTTATGCACAAGGTGGCTGCAACCGCCACAATGTTCAAGATGGCGCAAACGCCGCAATTTCGTGAGTTGCAATTCCAAACTGCAAAAAATGCGGTGGCGCTGTCTGAGGGCTTTAAGGCGAATGGGTTGCGCGTCGTGCATGGCGGCACCAACACACACATGGTCTTGCTCGATTGCAAGAGCGCCGCAAAAAATGGCGATGTGCCGCTCATGGGCGACACCTCATCGCGCATCCTTGAGCTTGCCAATATCGTCTGCAACCGCAACACGATCCCGGGCGACCCCGACGCGGGCAAACCCAGCGCGCTGCGCTTTGGCACGCCGTGGGTCACTCAGCGCGGACTGCGCGAGAATGATATGCGCGAGATCGCCGCGACAGTCGCGCTCGTGCTCAAGAGCGCCAAGCCCTACGCCGTGCAACTCAAAAAGTCGGTGGCGTATCGCGCGCGCGTGGACTTTGATGCGCTGATCGAGGGCGCGCGCCGCATGAGCCAATTGGCACAAAAAGCTGGCGTGGATGTCAGCGTGCCAACCGATGGCTATCCGCACATGTGGGAAAAAGTCAGCACAGTAAAAAGCGAGTGGCAAGCGCTAGAGATCGCGGGGCACGAGGCAACCAACTTCCTAAATGCGGTGTTGGCAGAAGGCGTCGCCGATCTTGGCGCGGGCGAGCGCAAACAAACGCAACTACACGGGCGCAATCGCGTGCCGCTGTGCGAAGCGACGGTCGTCAATACTGGCACACAGTTTGTACTGGGCGTGCCGAGCGCGCACTACGAACGCGCTGCGCAATGGCTGCGCGCGCTGTCAGATGGCTTTGTGATTTTTGATGATGCGGATGTAACGCACGGCGTGCCGGGTCCGGTCACAGTCACCGAGTTTGGCGCGTTTAAGGCTTAACTTTTAGTAGGGGCTGATCTCAGGTCAGCCCCTGCGTTTACGATTTTGCAAAGTCGCGCAACGCCGACAAAAATTGCTCGACGTGAGCATGCGTGTTAAACAGGTGTGGCGCGAC
>CAZVQE010000031.1:0-6470 GCA_964628875.1 uncultured Anaerolineae bacterium | reverse complement strand
GACGCATTGAGCGCGTGCGATCCGAGTGCGTTGCCCGTGCCCGAGCTATAGCGCAGCGCGCCAGCCTTCCATTGAATCGGATTTTGCACGCGCATGAGATCGCCATCCACGCCCTGTGGTCCGACGTAGGTCGGGCGTATCTGATTGGCGGCATCAGGCGCGACATATAGCGCGCCATTGCCAAAACCGGCGAGCAGCCATTTGTAGCTGTGAAACGACATCGCCGACACGCGCAATGCTTTGAGATCGAGTTGCTCCGCGCCGACGGCGTGGATGCCATCTACGATCAACAAACAGCCCGCAGCGGCACACCGCGCACCGAGTGTGGCGAGGTCTGCGCGATAGCCCATGTCCCATGTAATCGCGCTACAGATGACCGCACGTGTGCGCGAATCAACAGCGCCCATGATGTCAGCCACACTCGCGCCCGCTCCGCTCCAATTCACCGTACGCACCTCGACCCCGCGCGAGGGCAAGCCGACGAGCGCATATTGCACCGATGGGAATTCGTCGCGCGGCACGACGATGTTGTCGCCTTCGCGCCAATCAATGCCATGCGTGCAAATGTTTAAGCCGTAGGTCGTGTTCGGACCAAATACAAAATCACTCGCACTGACGCCTAGCAATCGCGCCAATCGTGTACGCGTCTCATCAAAGATGTCCGGCTCGCCGCGTGCGCGGTCGGGCTCGAGGAATTGCGCGCGCTGAGCGGCTGAATTAATCGCGGCGACGGTGCGCGCCGGCAGTGGACCTTGCGCAGCAGTATTGAGATATGCGCCTTGCGCGGCAATCGGAAATTCATTTGGAGGGAGGTTCATGGTGTGATTATAAAAAAGTCAGGGCAGGTTTGAAACCTGCCCCTACTGATGAAACATTCACGATATCTGCATTCGGATCATCGCGCAGCCAATAGCAAATATGCCAAGATCGCAGCGACACCGAGCAACATGACTAAGCCGTAGCTGCGGACAAAGCCATTTTGCACGCGACGCAAGCCATTTGCCGAATCACGCACAAACTCGCCAACGCCATTGACGATGGCGTCTATGCCGCCGAGATCAAACACGCGCGCGAGGAAGCTGGACGCGGCGTAAAACGGAATGATGAACAAAGTGCGATACGCCTCGTCAAAATACCATTTGCGGCGCGAGAGTGTGTAGAGCGCGCCAAATCGCTCGAGCGGATCGGGTTGTGTCGCCCAATGATATTTGCGGCGATACACGAGCGCCGCGAGCGCGAGCGCGCCGATTGACAGTAGCGTAAATGCACCCGCCAACACAAAATTCATTGGCTCCGACTCGTGCGCGCCCAACATCGGCTCCAGCCAATGCGCGAGCCAACCTGCCATCGGAAAGTTTGCAGGTAGATTGATCAATCCTGCGATGACGGCGAAGAACGCCAAGACCATCAGCGCAATAGTCATCGTCGGCGCAGACTCTTGCGCATATGAGGCATCCTCAGTACGCGCACGCCCCCAAAACACGAGCAGCAATTGGCGACCGACGTAAAACGCCGTGAAGAACGCCGTGAACGTCAGCAACACAAATACAAATAAATTGTGATGGAGCGCGGCGGCGACGATCTCGTCTTTGGACCAGAAACCCGCAAATGGCGGCACGCCTGCTAGAGCTAGACCGCCGATGACAAACGTGACAAACGTGATGGGCATTTTCTTACGCAGCGCGCCCATATTGCGCATGTCTTGCGGATCGCTCAAGCGTTGCGATGGGTCGTGCGTCACATGCGCAAAATGCTCCATTCCATGAATGACGCTGCCCGCGCCCAAAAACAACAGCGCCTTGAAGAAGGCGTGCGTCAGCAAATGAAAATGGCTGGCGACATACGCGCCGAGTCCGGCAGCCGCAACCATGAAGCCAAGCTGGCTGACGGTCGAATACGCGAGGACTTTTTTGATGTCCCATTGCGTGATGGCAGCATAGCCCGCGACAAACGCGGTGAGCGCGCCGATGGTGGCGACGGTGTGTTGGGTGAATGGGGCATGCTCAAACAAGACGTGCGCGCGGGTCATCATGTAGATGCCTGCCGTGACCATCGTCGCGGCATGGATGAGCGCCGAGACCGGCGTGGGACCCGCCATCGCATCGGGCAACCACACAAACAACGGGATCTGCGCGCTCTTGCCGGTCGCGCCGACAAACAGCAATAGCGTGATGAGCGTAAAGATCAACGTCGTGATGGCTTTGTTGGTTTCGGCGATCTCAAACACCTCTTTGAAGGTGAGCGTGCCAAACGTGGCGAAGATCAACATGATGCCGAGCGCAAAGCCAACATCGCCAATGCGATTCGCCACAAAGGCTTTGCGTCCAGCTTCGGCGTTTTTGACATTTTCAAACCAAAAGCCGATCAGCAAGTATGAACACAAGCCGACCAATTCCCAGCCAACAAACATGAGCAAGAAATTGTTTGCCATGACAAGCACGAGCATGCTGGCGACGAACAAATTGAGATACACAAAGTAGCGCGGCTGACGTGGGTCATGCGCCATGTAGCCGATGCTGTAGAGGTGAATCAGACCGCCGATGCCGGTAATGATGAGCATCAGCGTGACGCTGAGCGAATCCACCAGCAAACCAAATGGCACTTGGAATCTGCCGACGGCGATCCACGGGAAATACTCAACCTCAATCGGATGCTCAGGCGTCACGCCCTGCACAAACAAAATGAGCGACACCACAAACGACGCCGCAACAGCAAGCGTCGCTACTGCGCTGACAACCGCGTTTCCGAGCTTGCGCCCAATAAACGCATTGAACAACATGCCTAGCAGAGGAAAGAGAATCGGAAGAATCAACAACATAGCTATCCCTTCAAGAGTGACATGTCATCCACATCGGTGCTGCGCTTGCTGCGAAAGATCGCCACCATCAACGCGAGACCGACCGCAACCTCAGCCGCCGCGACTGTCATCACAAAAAACACAAACAGTTGACCATCGAGTGACGCCCATTGCTTGGCAAACGCAACGAACGCGAGGTTCGCCGCGTTGAGCATCAGCTCGATGGACATGAAAATCAGCAGTGCATTGCGGCGAAGTAGCACGCCGAGCGCGCCCATCGTAAACAGCACTGCGCTTAACAGGATTACAGGTTCAATAGACATGAGTAAATTAGTCCTTGCGGGTCATGACGACCGCGCCCACCATCGCCGCGAGCAACAACACAGACGCCACCTCAAACGGCAGCAGATAGGTGGTGAATAGCACTTTGCCGATAGCCAGCGGGCTGCTGTCGAATGTGTCTCGAATCGGGCTTGCGCCTCCGCGCGAAATCAGCGTCGCAACCAATTGGATGACCAACAGCGCCGCCAAACCAATCGCCATTGGACGTTGCCATTGCATGCCCTTGCGCGGCTCGCCTTGCGGCAGTTGCTCGGCGCCGAGCAACATGATGACAAACACAAACAGCACCATGATCGCGCCCGCGTAAACTGCCACTTGCACCGCCGCGATAAATGGCGCGTTGAGCAGCAAATAAATCACGGCGAGCGACGCCATATTCAAAATCAAAAACATCGCGGCATGCACAGCGTTATGGCTGAGCAACAACCCTGCGGCGGCGGCAATTGCCACCAGCGCTACAAAAATAAAAATCACAAATTCGACTGTCATGATCTATATCGTCTCGTCTATCGGCACATGAATGGGGATCGAGCGCTCATACTGTCCGGGCGGCGTTTTGCGCGGCGTGCCAATCACATTGATCGGCGGCGTCTCGAGCAACATTTGCTTGGTGTAAATCATGCCCTCGCGCGATGAACCCGTCGGAAACTCGATTGGCTCCAACACAATAGCATTAGTCGGGCAAGCATCCTCGCAGTAACCGCAAAAGATGCAGCGCAGCATGTTGATCTCGTAGGTTTTGGCGTAGCGCTCGCCAGGTGAATAGCGCTCGGCATTGGTGTTCTCTGAGGCTTCGACGTAGATCGCATCAGCGGGACACGCCGCCGCGCACAAAGCGCAACCAATACAGCGCTCCAAGCCATCGTCGTAGCGCTTGAGATGATGCCGCCCGCGAAAGCGCGCGCTCATCGGGCGCGTCTCTTCGGGATATTGCACCGTCACCGGCTTCTGAAAAAATGTCTTGAGAACAGTAGCAAAGCCGGTGGCTACTCTCGCGGTTTTTTCAAATAGATTCGCCATCGTTATTTATACACATTCATTACAATCAAAAATGCCGCCAATACAACATTTGCCAGCGCCAACGGCATCAATCTCTTCCAACCTAATGACATCAAATGATCGTAGCGCATGCGTGGCAAAGTGGCGCGCACAGCAATCATCGCCAACAGGCAAACAAACACTTTGATCAAAAAGTAAAAAATGGAGAGCAACCCCGTCGGCTCGGTCGTGGCAAAGGGTCCGCCCCACCCGCCCAAGAAGAACGTCGTAAACAATCCGCTGAGCGCGATCATCTTGACGTATTCACTCATAAAAAACAGGGCGAATTTCATCCCACCGTACTCGGTCATGTAACCCGCCGTCAGCTCTTGCTCAGCATCCACAAGGTCAAATGGCGAACGCGCCAATTCTGCCAAAGCCGTGATCGCAAAAATGGCAGCCGCGATGATGCCAACGGGCAGCTTAAAGATGAACCAATTGAGCGGATTGTCAGGCGACTGCGCGCCGACGATATCCGATAGGCTGGCCGAACCCGCCAGCAGCACAACTGTCACCATTGAGAGACCCATTGCCAACTCATAGCTCACGACCTGCGCCGCGGCGCGCAAACCGCCCAACGATGCGTATTTGTTATTGCTCGACCAGCCCGCAATCGCCACGCCATACACAGCGGTGCCGATGATCGCCGCGATAAACAACACGCCGACATTGACATTGCTGGCGAGTTGTAGGTTGTCGCCTCTGCCAAACGGGATCACCGCGAAGATCATGAGCGCAGGCACCACCGCCAAAATCGGCGCCAGAAAGAACATCGGTTTATCCACGCCGCTCGGTGTGATGCTCTCTTTGAAAATAAGCTTGAGACCTTCGGCGACTGGTTGCAACAAACCGAGCGGTCCTACACGGTTTGGCCCCACACGCGCCTGCAACCGTCCCAAAATCTTGCGCTCGACCAGCGACAAATATGCAAATCCCGTCAGCGCCGCAACGACGACAATGACCACTTTGAGAATGATATACAACAAATTGCTCATGCGATCCTCGCTTGGATGACTTGGCTGCGTCGAATCAACTCACCCTCTTGATACAGACGGCGCGGCTCGCGTGCCAGATCGCCCATATTTGGCTCAATCGGACTTATGCTGGTCGGCGTATCGGCTGCCGTCGCGCGCTCGTAGCGCACGCCTACACCGCCGCTGTTGTCATACACCGTGCCGCCATAATACAAGTCGCCGCGACCAACGGGGGGCCACTGCGCTTCGGTCTGCGCCAATCGTTCATAGCTCAAACCGGCATAGGCTGGCACGCCATTCGCCAACTCAGCAAAAATCTGTGACGCACTCGCATAGTTCCAATTTAGACCCAGCCGCTTGGCGATCTCGGTGATGATCCACCAATCAGGCTTGGCGTCGCCGAGCGGCGGTAGCGCACGATAAAAGCGCTGTACGCGGCGATCTCCGCTGGTAAATGTGCCTTCGCGCTCGGCATTACTCAGCGCCGGAAATACAACATCCGCCGACTGCGCCAATTCGGTCATAAATAGCTCTTGCACAATCGTGAAATGTGACTTGGGCGCATCGGCTTTGTCGCCGACGCCAACCAACCACGCCACGCGCACATCGCCGCTCGGTGTGAGCGAACTTTGGCGAGCGTCTATCATGTCAATGACACCTTGCGTATTTGCATGTGGATACAACGGCAAGACGCCACTATTAGCTTTGCCCGCGTGTCCAAGATCACTCACGATCTTGGCGATGGTTTGCGCAAGCGCGCGCGCATTGACGGCGCTCAGCTTTTCGTCGCCAAACACAAATAGCACATTGCGCGCATCTTTGAGCGCGTCAGCGCTGCGTGTCACAAATTCGTTCGCCCACTGCGCGGCTTTGCCCGCGTCATACTTTTCGATGCGCTTGGCGTAGCGGTGCATCTTGGTGCTGCGATGGTGCGCGACGATCAAGGTTGCGCCGCGGTCAACGATGGCTTGGCGCAGTCGCAAAAACCATATGGGCGCTTGCTCTTCGACGTCGCCATTCACCACCACAATCACGTCGCCGCGCCCAAGCTGCGTCATGTCAAACGCCGCACCCACGCCCGACGCGAGGGCGATGTCCGCATAGGCAGCGGGCAGCGCGGGCGACAGGCTGATATGCGAGTGAGCGCCATTTTGTTTGTGAATGGAATCTGCGAAGAGTTTGGCAAAAGCGAACGCGTCCTCGTTGGCGATGCGGTCGCCGATCACGCCATACACACTGCCGCTCGCCATCTTAATCATGTCAGCCGCCATCGTCAGCGCTTGATCCCATGTTGATTCGACCAGCTTGCCATCTTTGCG
>CAZVQE010000030.1:0-14119 GCA_964628875.1 uncultured Anaerolineae bacterium | reverse complement strand
ACGCTAAGTAAAGATTGAGATGCAACAGCAGACTCTTTCAACATTTTCCAATGATAAGGGCAGGTTTCTCAACCTGCCCCTCAATTTTAATGTTGTGACTCGCTGGTGATGCCGAGCCGATGGTCACGCGCGGGGCGATCGCTGGCAACCGGTGGAATCTTTTTGAAGTTGTAAACCGGTGGGGGCGAGCTCGTCATCCATTCGAGTGAGTTGCCTTGCCACGGATCATCGCCTGCAACTTCGCCCCGTTTGAGCATGATGGACTTGAAGAAATTCCAAATAAACACGGTAACTGCGGCAGCCAACGTAAATGAGCCAATTGTCGCCATCAAGTTGTACAGTTCCCAACCTTGACCCGGATAATAGGTGGCAATACGGCGGGGCATGCCCATAAGACCTAGCAAGTGCATGGGTCCAAATGTTAAGTTGAAGCCAATCCACATGAGCCAAAAATGTAACTTGCCGAGATTGTCATCAAGCATTCGGCCGGTCATCTTGGGTGTCCAATAGTAGATGCCACCAAAAATGCCGAAGATGCTACCACCAAACAACACATAGTGGAAGTGCGCGATGACCCAATAGGTGTTGTGCAATATCGTATCAATTGGCACCATGCCTTGGATCACGCCGGTGATGCCGCCAACTGTAAATGTGCTGAGGAAGCCGAACATCATGAGCAAAGGCGTCTTGAGATTGAGCGAACCGCCCCACATAGTAGCAATCCAGTTAAAGATTTTGACACCAGTCGGCACAGCAATCACCATCGTCGTAAACATGAAGAATCGCTCAAGCGTCGGGCTGATGCCAGAGACAAACATGTGATGCGCCCACGTGGTAAATCCGAGCAACGCGATCATTACCGTGCTGATGATGATGGCTTTTGGTCCAAACAACGGCTTGCGCGAAAAGACGGGCAATACTTCACTGATGATGCCCATAGCGGGCAGCACCATGATGTATACCGCTGGGTGCGAATAGAACCAGAAGATATGCTGATACAAGCGTGTATCAGCCGTCGCAAAAAACTTTGTGCTGAAATTGCGGTCGGTCATCAGCGCAATTAGCCCTGCGGTCAATACCGGCGTCGCAAGCAACACCATGATCGCAGTCGTCACCAGCGCCCATGTGAAAATCGGAATGCGCCACGCGGTCATGCCGGGCGCACGCATCGAATACACTGTGACCGCGATATTGACGGCGCCTAGTGTCGAGGAGATGCCATTCAAAATAACACCCATCAACCAAATGTCCATGCCGGCCTGAGGGGAATAGGCTTTGGTTGATAGCGGCACGTATGCGTTCCAAGATGCATTTGAGCCGAGACCAAGATCAACACCGCTAACGATGTTGGAGGTCATGCTGATTACAAATCCAAACTCCATGACAAGTCCGGCGGCTACAAACAACCACAAGCTAAACGCGTTCATGCGCGGGAACGCCATGTCACGCGCGCCAACTTGGATTGGCACAAAGTAATTGCCAAAACCACCGACCAAAAATGGGATCGTAAACAAGAAGATCATACCCGTGCCGTGCATCGTAAAGACTTGGTTGTACAGGTCTTGATTGACGATGTGCATCTGCGGCGCGGCGAGCTGTAAACGAATCACAAGCGCGAGCAATCCTGAGATTACAAAGAACAGGAACGACAGCACCATATACATGATGCCGATTTTTTTGTGATCTACGGTAGTAAGCCAATCTACAACGGTGCTACGCTTGGAAACGGGAATTGAAATGCTTGCCATAGTATAAAAATGAATAGTTTTGTTGTCCGATACTATTTGAGTGAATCGAGATATGCGGCGAGATCAGCCACTTGTTGCGGTTGCATACCGCTGAGCTGAGCGGCTTTGCTCATATCGCCATTGGCGGCGTTGAGCGCGCCAATCTGGCTGAAACCGCCATTCATATACAACTGCGCACCACGCTCAGCATCGCCATTTTGCGCCAGTGATGGCGCTTGCTCGGCTTTCTTTTGTTTGACCCACGCGTCAAATTCAGGCACAGCCAACACTCGCACCCGGCTAATCATCTGAGCATGCTGGTTGCCGCAAAACACATTGCATTGTCCGTAGTAGTTGCCCTCCGGCGCATTGAAATAGATATATGAGCGTTCACCCGGATTGACATAGGTCATTCCGCCTAAAGAAGGCACAAACCATGCGTGCAACACATCGGCTGCGCTTAGATCAAGGCGCACGGTCTTGCCTGCTGGCACAACCAACTCGCCGTTGTTTTGGCTATTGACGGTCACGCCATTGGCTTTGTAGTTGTAATTCCAAAACCACTGACGCGCGGTGACTTCGATCACCATATCAACGCGTTTAGCTTCATCAATGCGACGCGCGGCTTCTTTGTCCGCTAGCGCATGCACGTGACCGAGCCCGCTCTTGAGTGAGCCGGGTCCATCGAGATAGGTCATCGTATTCAAAGCATTGAAGAATAAGAATGCGACAAGAAGCGCGGGGCCAATTGTCCACAAAATTTCAGCAGTGTTATTGCCATGCACTTGCACGGGCATATCCGTATCTTTTTGGCGTCGAAATTTGGTTGCAACATACAGCAACAACCCTTCCACCAAAATAAAAATAAGGACTGAGAGGACAAGGGTGAGGCGATAAAGATTGTTTATCAATACTGCATCAGCAGTCACAGTAGGCACTAACATGGCGCGGAATTTTAGCACAACCCTCGCAGAAATATAGAGCTGTTAAGGCAAAAAAGCATAAGGGCAGAGCCTGCGCAAGGAGGCTTCGCCTTTACAAAAATCACGTGTTTTGCGCGACGTGCATCATGCGCTGTATCGCGGTGATATTGCTGAGAATGGCAAGTGCCCAAACCATAATCACGATGCTCAATGGCGTCACCACAAACAAAAACAATCCCGCCACCAAAGTCAAAAATCGTCCAAAGCGGCTAAACAATCCTACCTCGCCATGCAACCCAAGCGATTCAGCTTTTGCGCGCGCATAGCTCACCATCAACGAACCCAACAACGCCAGCATCGAGCCAATGACCGACCAATGATCATTTTGACTCTGAAAATACCATGCCAGACCCACCAACAGCGCCGCCTCTGCATAGCGGTCAAGCGTGCTATCAAGGAACGCGCCCCACTTTGATTGTTTGCCTGTTGAGCGCGCAAGAGGCCCATCCAAGCCATCAAGCGGCATGGCGAGGCAAGTCATCACCACTCCGCCCCAAACGATGTAGCCACGTGCAATGAGCAAACCTGCAACGCAATTCAACAAAAAGCCCGCAATCGTCAGCATGTCAGGCGTGATATGCAACGCACGAAACAGCTTGACAAACGGGTTAATAATAAAGCCAGCGCGAGATCTTACGTATGGTTCCATGATGTCTCTTTGACAAAAGTTCGCGCAGATTATAAACTTTTATCTGGACAAATTATTAAGAAAATGGGCAATCGAATCGAAGACGCGCAAACCGACGAAGCCTATTGGAAGGCGTTGCTACGCGAGGCTGATCGTGCCGCCAGCCAACGCGAGGAGCGCCCGCGCGCCAATCGCCCCATCATCAATCGCGACACACCCTCTACACAGCACGCCCCATTTACAAAAAACAACACATCAGAGGTTGACCTACATCAGTTTGTGGTTGGTGAATTGCGTCACGGCACGGTGACAAAAATCACGACATTCGGCGCTTTTGTTGATCTTGGCAACTTCGAAGGATTAATCCACGTCAGCGAGCTGTCATGGCGGCGCATCGAACATCCGCGCGATGTCGTGCATATCGGTCAAAACTTGAGTGTGCAAATCATCAGCACGCATCCCGAAGAAAGTCGCATCGCGCTGAGCCTTAAACGCACCAAGCCTGACCCTTGGCATAACGTCGCCCAGCGTTATCACGTTGGACAGTCCATCAGTGGTCAAGTCAGCTCGATCATGGATTTTGGCGCGTTTGTGCGAATCGAAGATGAGCTAGAGGGACTATTGCACGCCAGCGAGCTTGGCGAAGGTGTCACCTTACATCCGCGCAATGTACTGAGCGTCGGCGATACTCTCAACGCCACAATCATCAGTGTGGATGAGACCGCGCGCAAGCTGAGATTGAGCATAAAGCAAACTGGTAAGCATGATTGAAGTTCAATCACAAGAGTCATCCAACCTGCTCCACAATCTAATTTTGTTTGAGCGTGTGCTACACGGCACGGGCATGCCAGTCGGCACCGCGCGCACGATGGATGTCGCCAACGCACTCACGCATGTGCAAATTGGCAACCGCAGTGATTTTTACTTTACGCTGCGCGCGCTGATGGTCAACCGGCGCGAAGACATCGCTCTATTTGACGATGCCTTTGACGCCTTTTGGCGCAAGCCAGAGGACTTTAGCGTGCCAATTGCGCTATCGGAGCAATCGCCGCGCCGCCGCGAAAAACCCATTCTCAAAGCGCCCGACCTCAAACCTGACGCCGACCCAAACGACGAAGGCGACGAGCAAAATAAGCCGCAAAAAATCATTGAGGTCACGCGCACTTACTCGGTGGGCGAAACCCTGCGCCACAAAGATTTTTCGGAGATGAGCGCCGAAGAAGTCGCCGCCATCCAAAAACTGATCGCCTCGCTGACGCTCAATATCGCCCTGCGTCGCACACGACGTAGTGTCATCGGCAACGAACGCGCACTCGATCTGCGACGCACCATTCGCCGAAATATGCGCTACGGTGGCGAGATCATGGGTTGGTCGCATCGCGCGCACAAACGCAAGCCGCGCCCGCTCGTGATCTTGGCTGACATCAGCGGCAGTATGGAGCGCTACACACGATTGTTGTTGCATTTTGTGTATGGCATTTCACATGGCGCGCGTCGGCGTGTCGAGTCATTTACGTTTGGCACGAGATTGACGCGCATCACACACGCCATTCGCCAAAACAATGTCGAGATCGCCCTGCGCGATGTCGGGCGCGCCGCGAGCGATTGGTCGGGCGGCACACGCATCGGCGAGACGCTGCATACATTTAACTATGCTTGGGGCAAGCGTGTGTTGAATGGCGGCGCAGTTGTCCTCGTGATCAGCGATGGCTGGGATCGCGGTGAGCCTGATCTGCTGCGCAAAGAAATGGCGCGTCTCAACCTCAACAGCCATCGTCTCGTTTGGCTCAATCCGCTTATCGGTAGCGAGGACTACGAGCCGCTCACGCGCGGCATCCAAGCTGCACTGCCATACGTTGATGATTTTTTGCCGTGCCACAATCTGGCGAGCCTCGAAGAACTAGCACAGCAGCTAACGCAACTCGATGCGCGACGATGATTTATTTCCGCCGCCGCTGCAATTTTTTATACACAATCATCTCGGCGTCGTAATGCGCGAGGTCAAGCCGATAGTTGCTATCTACGCTGACGCCCTCATCGCGCAAATGCTGACGCTGGATATCAGCCGCGTCAGGCGTGCTTGCGTTGCTGATGCGCCCTTGTGAGTTGATGACGCGCCACCACGGCACATTGCTGCCAAATGGCAAAGCATGCAATGCATAACCGACGACACGCTGCAAGCCGGGTCTACCGATCTGACGCGCGACGCCGCCGTAGCTCATGACTTTGCCTTTTGGAATCAGGCGTATGAGCGCATAAATCTCCGCGTAAAGTTTGCTCGTCACCGTTTGCCTTGCATCAGCCAAGTGAGTTGCACTGTGCCAAATGGTAAAAAGTCGCGCACGCTAACATTCAAAAATTGCTGCATATGCGATTGCACCAGCATGTGCATCTCACCCGTGTGCGTCACCGCAAATACCGCCTCACGCGTCGCCAGCTCCGCATCTGTATCTTGCATCGGGTCACATTTCAGCAGCAACATGCGATACGCTGAGCCAGCCTCAGGCTCACGCGCTAGGTACACATCGCCGATGTCGCCAAATCCAAAATACAAATGCTCCGCCTCAAATGCATCCTCGCCGCGCATCAGCCGCTCAGCGGTGGTGCGGTCATGAGCCAATTCACCCTCTAGTTCTTGATCTTCGTTCATGTGTGTAAATGTGAGTTCGGGAGAAGGGTGAATTTGTCATTCTGAGGAGCGCAGCGCGCGACGAAGAATCTCTAGAGCGTTAATGCATGATGCAAACACCTTCAGAGATTCTTCACTTCGCTACGCTTCGTTCAGAAACTTGTCCTGAGCCTGTCGAAGGATGACATTCATCGTGTCCTTCGCTTAACTCAAACTCATGTGTATTAGCTTTTAGTTTGCATGAGGTTGCGCGCCATCAGCACAGTGCCTTCCAGCGCCGAATGCTTCGGCTCAACGACCTGCGCATCCGCCACACGCAAGCGCAATTCACCGATATACAGCTCACGCAGCTGATGTATGTGCGCAAAACCGCCGCTCATCGTCGCAACCTGTGCGCCGCGCAAGCCAAGCGCATCTATCAATGATGCGGTTTGCTTTGCCAGCCACCGCGCCGAGTCCGAGATGATCTTTTGCGCGGCATCATCGCCGGCTGCGGCCGCATTTGACACGACAGAGGCAGCCTCCGCAAACCCGCGCGAGCCAAAGTCACTGGCATACACCACGCGCTTTAAATCTTTGAATGCCGCGATCTTGTAATGATTCAAAAAATCAGGATGCAGTTGCGTCGCTTCCCCGTAGCCATCCTCATATTGCAGCGCAGCGCGAATGCCTTGTCGCCCGATCCATTGCGCGCTACCTTCGTCGCCGACCAGCCAGCCCCACCCGCCGACGCGACGCGTGATTTCGCCATTAGTGCCGATGACAATCGAGCCTGTGCCGCTAATGACAATCACACCCGCCGCGCCATCATGCGCGCCGGCGAGCGCAGTGATGCCATCATGGCACACATGCGTACGCTCGGCGCTTAGCACGTGCGGCAATAATTCGCGCACGATTGCGTCCTCGCGCGAGCCAGCCTCGACACCCGACAGACCGAGCGTGATCGCGGCTACCGCTTGCGGTTGAATGTGCGCCGCAGCAAACGCTCCGTTGATCGCATCGCCGACCACGCGCACAAAATTTTCACGGCTGCCTTCGCGTGAGAGGTGGATCAATCCGCCGCCCGTCGCCGTGCCAACGATTGCGCCGTCGCCGGTCGCCAGCGCACATTTGACCGACGTTTGCCCGCCGTCAATGCCAATCAGTAACGAATCCATATCAAGAGGAGTCAGGAGCTAGATGTCAGGAGTCAGAGTGAGCTTCAGTTTCCTGACTCCTAGCTGCTGGCTCCTGATTCTTGTGGTTCTCAGCCATCTGCTTTTCCGCCAAAAACTGAGTGAACTCAAGCGCAATTTTTTTGCGCTCGGCGCTGAGCGACTGATAAAAACTAAACATCATCTGGATGTCGGCGCTCGGCGTAAAGTCCCATTGTTTGCCGACGCCCTTCCATTCGCTGATGAGGTCAAACAGCGTCGTGCCATACAACACCGCCAGACGATCTAGCTCATCCATCGTTGGGCTGGTTTTGTTGGTTTCGAGGCTGCTAATATAGCTTGAGCTGCGGTCAAGCCCGCTCTTTTCGATGACCTCTTGTTGTGTGTAGTGTTTGCGCTCGCGCAACCGCTTCAGCAAATATCCGAGTGAAGGTATGTCTAACATTTTTACATTTACGATTGAGCCATTGACGGGTTAATCGTAAATGGCTCAATAAGGCAATCGTCAATTACACAAATTCAATGCCCTGCGCCAATGGCAACTCTTTCGACCAATTGATGGTGTTTGTTTGTCGGCGCATATAAGCTTTCCATGCATCGCTGCCGCTCTCACGTCCGCCACCGGTGTCCTTCTCGCCACCAAATGCGCCGCCGATCTCCGCGCCACTCGTGCCAATGTTGACATTGGCGATACCGCAGTCGCTGCCCTCGTGCGACAAAAATGCCTCAGCCTGTCGCAGGCTATCTGTAAAGATGGCGGATGACAAACCTTGCGTCACATTGTTGTGGATGTGAATGGCTTCGTCGAGTGTGTCATAGGTCATGACATACAAGATCGGCGCAAAGGTCTCCTCGCACACCACATCAATTTGCCTTGGCATGCGAATGATGGTCGGCTCAACAAAATTTTCACCGATATCGGGTCGCCCTTTGCCGCCGACGATGACTTTGCCGCCATCGGCTTTGGCGCGTGAGACAGCCGCCATCATCTGCTCGACTGAGCGCGAGGTGACGAGCGGTCCGACGAGCGTGCCTTCTTTTAATGGATCGCCGATGCGCACTTGCTTGTATGCCTTTACAAGGCGGCTACATAGCTCATCTGCCACACTGCGATGCACGATGAGGCGGCGCGTGGTGGTGCAGCGTTGCCCTGCGGTGCCGACTGCGCCAAATACGACACCACGCGTGACAAGATCGAGGTCAGCATATTCGGTAACGATGATGGCGTTGTTGCCGCCCAGCTCTAAGATCGTGCGGCCCAGTCGTGCGCCCACCGATTGAGCGACTTTGCGACCTGTGGCAATCGAGCCTGTAAATGAGATCAACGGCAATCGCTTGTCGTCAGTCATCAATTTGCCGACATCCGCACCGCCGACACACAAATTAAACACGCCACTCACACCGTAATCCGCCATAAGTTGATTGCAAATATGTTGCACCGCCACCGCCGTTAGCGGCACAAGCTCGCTGGGCTTCCACACCATCGTGTCGCCACACACAGCGGCGAGCGCGGCATTCCAGCTCCAGACTGCCACCGGAAAATTGAAGGCGGTGATGATGCCAATCGCGCCCAGCGGATGCCATTGCTCATACATGCGATGGCGCGCGCGCTCAGATGCCATTGTCAAGCCATAGAGTTGGCGCGAGAGCCCAACTGCAAAGTCGCAAATGTCAATCATCTCTTGCACTTCGCCCATGCCTTCGGCGCGGATTTTGCCCATCTCGAGCGAGACGAGTTCGCCAAGCGGCTCTTTGTATTCGCGCAAGATGTTGCCAAGATCGCGGATCAGGTCGCCACGTTTTGGCGCGGGCATCATGCGCCATTTTGAGAATGAGGCTTGAGCGCTACTGACAACTGCGTCGTAACATTCGGGGGTCGCAGCTTGAACTTTGGCAATTGTTTCGCCGTTGGTCGGATTAACCGACGTGATGACTGGCATGCCAGTTTCGATCCAACCTTCCGCGCCGCACACGCCGTAGTTCATGGATTTGAGATGGAGTTTTTTGAGCAGAGATCGCATATAGGGCAATTTGTATCACAGAGTAATCTTGTTTTTTGCGTAGCTACTTTATCAAATCAACCAATTGCAAGGTTTGCCCGCGCTCATACTCACGCAAAAACTGCGCTTCGTCGGCTTTAGATTTCGCGCGCTCAAAGTAATAACCGTATTCGCGTTGATCCACTGGGTCCATTGTGCGCTGAATCTTCTTGAGATTGGCGGCACATGCGCCAAACCAACGCGCCTGCTCATAAGAGTCATCCAACAAAATCGCCAGTCCGATGACACACGCACACATGCCAAACTCGCGATCAAGTGCGCGAAAAATTTTGTAGGCGGATTCAAATTGCTGATGCGCGGTCAGCTTGTCGTCCACATGCAGAGCCAAATAGGCTAGATTGTGCAGCGCCCACGCCTCGTGATTGCGGTCACCCGCCGCGCGGCACAAACTGAGCGCCTCGTTGTAGCATGCGCGGGCATTAGCATCATCACGCTGCCAACGCAACACATCACCCAACGCAATAAGCCCGATACTCAACGCGTAAACATCATTTTGCTGGCGGCACAGCGCCACTCTATTTTCAGCGATGATGCGCGCCTGATGCGCATCTACCTCATCAAAAGTAATCCATCCCGGATAATTGGCGGCGTTGCTCTGCGCCCCACGCTGTGCCTGATGAATAGCCAAACCTTCTTGATATGCAGCAAGCGCCTCGTGTGGCAGACCGATCAAGCGCAAGGTCGAGGCTTGATACTCAAGCGCCATAATGAGCATGTCAGGGTTTGTCAATCGGCGCGCAAGTGTTACTGCCTGAGTATGCCATTTCTGGGCAGTTTGCATGTCGCTGGCAAAGCGCGCCATTTCGCCGCCACTCAACAATGTGCGACAGCGCGATTCGACCAGATCATCATCTGCAGGCTCGGGCATCGGCAGATCGAGGATCGAGCGCATCCAACCAAAACCCTCACGCACGTGCGAGCGCATGCCCCAAAATGTCTCTAGCGCAATTGCAAAGCGATAACATTCTTGTAATTTGTTTTGCGTCAGACAAAAATCTTGGGCAGCGCGAATATTTGAGTAAGTGCGCTCAATCGCACCCAACCACGTAGCGGCGGCTTGCGCATTGTCTTTGCGAATGTGTCGCGCAGACTCCTCGACCAACCGCAAAAAGTATTGCGCATGGGTTTCTTGCTTGGGCGCAATTTGGTTTTGTGCGGTGAGTTGTGCGCGGGCAAACTCGCGAATGCTGTCGAGCACGCCAAAGCGCGGCTCAGAAACGCGATCCAGCGGAAAAATCAAACTCTTGTCGGCAAGCGATTCAACAATCGGCAACACGTGTGACAGCTCGCGCTGGGTCACGCTGCACAGCTCTGAGAGGCTGGCGCCGCCAACAAAAACGCCCATGCAACAAAACACGGCTTGCTCATCGCGTGTAAGCAGATCGTAGCTCCATTGAATCGTCTGAAAAAGCGTCTGGTGTCGCTGTGGGCGTGTGCGAGCGACGCCGCCCAACGAGCGTGCCATGGATGTGGCGCTGCTAAATTGGCTGATGAGCTGCGCGGGAGTAAAAGTGCGCATGTGCGACGCCGCCAACTCAATCGCCAGGGGCCAACAATCAAGCTGGCGGCATAGCTCACGCACAGATTCGATTTGACCAACCAATGAAAAATCACGCCGCGCGCGTTGCGCATAAGTTGCAAAAAACTCGGTGGCGATCTCTAGCGGCAGCGTGTTTAGCGACAATGCCTGCTCCTCGATCAAGCCGAGCGGTTCGCGGCTGGTGGCGATCAGCCGCAACACCGAGCAATGTCTGAGCAACGACTCCGCCACCTGTGCGCTCTCGGCGATTATGTGTTCGCAATTGTCCAGCACAATGAGCGCGCGCTGTGATTGCAAAAGCGCGCCGATAGTCTCAGCAAGATTGTCGCGCCCGCCTTCGCGCACGCCAAGCGCATTGGCAATGCTCTGCTCGATCAAGCGCGGACTTGTGATCGCCGAGAGGTCAACCCACCAGACGCGCTCGGCAAAGTAGGCGCGGCTCTCGTGCGCAGCCGCAAGCGCGAGGCGCGTCTTGCCGATGCCGCCCATGCCAAGCAACGTCACGAGCCGATGATCTGGCACGGACAACATATCAAGCAAATCGCCAAGCTCGTCGTCGCGCCCAACCAGCGGAGTGTTGATCTGCGGCAGGTTGCACTTGGCGAGGTGAATTTGAACTGCTGCAGTTACAGGCTTGGCATTTGACAGCGTCACATCAGAGCGCACTTGCTCGACCAAGCGCAGCGTCTCAGGCGCAGGCTCAACGCCTAGCTCGTGGCGCAGTAGCGCGCTCAGCCGCTCATACTCTTGTAGCGCCGACGCTTTATTGCCGCGTTGAGCCAACGCCGCCATGAGATGGCGATGCGCGGACTCATTGAGCGTGTCTATCTCGATCATGCGGCGCGCCCATTGCTCGGCTTTGTCAAATTGGCTCGCAGCGAGGTCATGCTGAGCCAACGTATCTAATGTCGAAATGGCGCGTTGTTCGAGACGTTCGCGCTGTTGCATCATCCATTCCTCAAACTGTGCGCTGTCGGTGCTGACAAGATTAAAAAGGAATGGCGCTTTGTAGAGCGCGATAGCTTGCTCCAACGCGGCGATATTGCGCGGGTCGGAGCTGCCATTCTCAAATGCCTGCACATCAAGCCACAGTGCGTTAGCCGCCAATCTGACGCTGGTCTCGTCGGCTTCGAGCGCATGATCTACAGATGGGTGCCATTTGCGAATGATAAATAGTGATTGGCGCAAGCTGTTGCGCGCGGCGGACTCAGATTGATCGCCCCACAGCAAACTCGCTAATTGAGTTCGCGGGGTAAATTGACCGTGCGACAGCGCCAGATACGCGAGTAACGCGAGGGGCTTGGTTTGGCGCGCGGATGTGATCGGCTCATTTTGAAATTTGAGTTGCACATCGCCAAACAGAATCAGCGCCAAATCAGACATCGAAGCGGCATTTTACTTGCAAAATTTCCATTTAGTTGCCAAAAAAGTGAAATAACACCTCAATAACGCCGCGCAAGTATATATGAGACATGCAACTGCCTTTCACCCAATCTCAATCTATTATTCAGCCCTTTTTTACCGCACTTAGTGCAATTCTTGGCAAAAACGCAAGTCTACATAACAATAAGTGTAAATTGACGGCAATTTTTGCCATAGGTGTTGGATTTTTAGTTCGATTTTGGGCAAATCAAGGCACGCATGAGCTAAATATCGAAGTAGACGCAAAACTAACTCTGTTTTTGGCTTCAGTGATTGGCATCACGCTGTTGCCGGGAGCCACGACGTTGTTGATTATTCGGCGCGCCCTGTTTGATGGCAAGCGCGCAAGCCGCTCGACGATTCTTGGTGGCAGCCTGAGCATAGTTGCGCATGCGCTTATCGCTGCGCTCGGGCTCGCGGTTATCTTCCAGCACAGTTCGCATTTTCAAAATATGACGCGCATCATTGGCGCGGTCTATCTGGCGTGGCTCGGCGTGAAATCTATCAAGCAGCGCGAATCATTTGAATTTACGCCTTCGATGCAATCGTCACAAACTAACACACATCGAGGCGCGTTTATCGAAGGATTTACAACCATGATGCTCAGCCCGCAAGTTGCGCTGTTTTATCTCTCTGCGTTGTCACAGTTTATTGCGCCGCACGAGTGGTTGCTCGGCAAAGCCTTGCTATTGGCGGCAATTCACGTGGTGATTCGACAGGTGTGGTTCAGCGTTTTGGCGTCTTTTGTGAATCGGATCATCGCAGTGCTGACGCGCCCCATGATCCAACGCAGCATTGAAGTGATCTCTGGTTGCGTGCTATTTGGGCTGGCAATTAACACACTCAGTGGCGTGATCTAAGCCTCAGTCATACATGTGCCAGTAGGCAAGCTTTTCGGCGTTCATCGCGCGGCGATAGTTGATTGCCACTGAGTCAAATTGCAAATGCAACTCATCCGCAAGGTCAAATGGCACTTGCTCAGGGCGTTGCGATTCGACCACACGTTTGTCCTGCCCGAAGATGACATCCTCAAATTTTTGTAGCACGCTGTCGGGTTAATCGAGATCGTAGTTACTCCCGATGATGAAATAGCCGCGACATTTGTCTGTTTAGATGGGCTGCGAAACGAAGAAATAAACCATACCTTTAACACCGCCCCACCCAAGTCGCAGGGCGATGGTGTATGGCAAATGCAGCTCGTAGCGACTGCGACGCGTCGGCTTATCCGTGACTTCATTTGCAAAGACCGGAAACTCATCGCTGTTGGTCGCCTCAGGGCGCACCACCGAATAATGCACGATATGTCCGCGTGTCTCGACGGTGTGATCTGGCACGATGGGACGCTCAGGGTCGCCCAGCAAGCCCGGATGCACCCACGGGAAATGTCCAAAGTCGGTGAAATTTTCGACTTGACGCGAGGCATCGCTATTCCAACCAAACGGTCCTGTGTTTACGATTTTCCATGCGCCATTTTCAAATTCGGGGATTTCGGGCAATGGATATGCTGGCGCGTCGGGACTGAGACAGACCCAGATCAAGCCGTAGCGTTCTTGACATTGATACTTGGGGGTTTTGGCTTTGGTCGGAATCGTCACATGCTTCGATTGCGGGATCAACACGCAGTCGCCATTCACATCAAAGCGCCACGCATGATACGGACACACGATGCAATCATCCGCGACCCAACCGAGCGACAACGCCGTACCGCGATGGATGCACAGGTCGCGCATAGCGTGTGCTTTGCCGTCGGCGGTGCGCCAGATCACCAGCGATTCGTCCAATAGCTTGGCGGCATATGGTTGATCGGCTTTGACCTCGTGTGCATACGCGACCGGATGCCAGCACGCAAATAGTTTTTCGGGGAAGGTGGACATCAATTCTCTATTCTCCAGTCTTCAATCTCCAACTACACCCGCTCATTCAAATAGCGCCGCACGGTCTCAGCCAGCACCGCCGCGCCGGTGGACATCATGGAC
>CAZVQE010000029.1:0-14192 GCA_964628875.1 uncultured Anaerolineae bacterium | reverse complement strand
TGACAACGCTATTCACAATGTCATCGCGATGCTCACACCACTCGCCACGCTTGATCACGGTATGATCCGTCACCGGCAAGTTGTGCGCGCGCATCAACGCCTTGAATATGGCTTTGTCCATGCCAATCGCCGAGCTGGTCACATGTGCTCCGACATAGCGCACGCCCATCGTCGCCAACAATCCTTGCACTGTGCCGTCTTCGCCGTTGGGTCCATGCAACACAGGGAACACGACATCAAACTCGCGCATACGCTCAAGTGGCATAGCCCATTCGCCTTGATTATTGATGTAAATCGGCGTGATGTCATATTTGGCGTCATCAAAGTTTTCCATGACAGCCGCTGCCGAGCGCACACTCACTTCGTGTTCGCCCGAACGTCCGCCATACAAAACCGCCACTTTTTTCTTGGCCATTTTTACGCCGAATCAATCTCCAAAAATTCACGTTCACGTTTCCATTCGCCGATCAGCTCGACCTCTAGCTCAAGATCAATCGCAAATTCGCGCGCCACGCTCTCGCGCGCAACATCAATCAGCGCCTTGACATCGCTGGCTGTCGCGTTGTCGTTATTCACAAAAAAATTTGCATGCACAGGCGAGATCATCGCGCCACCGATCACATGCCCTTTTAGCCCGCACGCCTCGATCAAGCGCCCGGCATAATCATTCGGTGGATTCTTAAACATGCTGCCGATGGTCGCGCCGGGCGGCTGTGTGGACTTTCGTTTCGCGTTAAATTCATTAGCACGCCGCTCAAGGTTGGTGCGGTGATCGCGCCTTAGGTCAAACGCGGCCGATAACACAATCGGACGATCCGCCGCCTGATAACGTTTGAGCGCGCTGCTGCGATACGCAAACGCAAGCTGGCGTGGCGTCCAATACGTCGGCTCACCACCGCGCGGCAAAATCTTTGCCATATACAGATTGCTACTGATATCGCTGCCGTGCGCGCCTGCGTTGCCGACAACCGCTCCACCAACGGTGCCCGGCACGCCGATGCCCCATTCCAAACCCGCTAGCCCCTGCTCGATACAATCGCGCGCCAGCGTAATCAGCGCCACGCCTGAGTCTGCCTCGACTCGCGCGGTCGTTTGCCGCACATTAAATTTCACTTCTTTGGTGCGGTTGATGATGACCAACCCGCGCACGCCTGCATCGCTTATCAACACATTTGCACCGCCGCCCAAAATCGTGCAAGGCATACCAATCTCATCAGCGCGTTGCACCATCGCCGCCAACTCGTCCGAGGTGCGTGCCTCGATCAGCAGATCAGCGGGTCCGCCAATGCGCGAGGTGGTGTGCTTGGCTAATGGCTCCCGAGCGCGCGCACGCCTGCGCAACTCATCAATGCTCATATACGGCATCGTCATCGCAGCATCTCCAAGAGTCGCTCACCTACTAGGTTGCCATCGCCCGCGCTCATGGTCACGACCACATCACCGCCGCGCATATTTGGCAATAGGATGCCGAGCGCATCGCCCATAGATGCGGCGGGACGCGCGTCTTTGTGTGTGATCTTGCGCGATATCTCAATCGAGTTGAGCGCATTTGAGGCGAATCCAAAATCCTCAGGTTTTTCGCGCGCGGCGTAGATCGGCAGCACGACGACGTGATCCGCATCCTTAAACGCGCTCGCAAACTCATTCATCAAAGCAATCGTGCGGCTGTAGGTATGCGGCTGCCAGATCGCCCAAATGTTGCCGACCGGATAGCGCATGCGCGCACCGCTCAGTGTGGCTCTGATCTCGGTCGGATGATGCGCATAGTCATCAAACACGCGCACGCCGCGCCGCTCGCCGCGCAATTGAAATCGGCGCGCCGCGCCTTGATACGCGCTGAGTGAATCTGCCGCGGTGTCGAGTGGCACATCACATTGATCGGCAACAACGAGTGTCGCCAACGCATTGCGCACGTTGTGCTCACCTGCGACGCGCAGCGATACATCCGTGCGGCGGCCATCTACACTCTGTGCTACAAAATCAATTCCGCCCAGCGGGTTCGCGCGCAAATTGGTCGCGCGCCAAGCGCCGCGATGGATGCCATAGTCGGTCAGTGGCAGATCAGGGTGAATGCGGCGCGCGCGTTTGGCGATCTCAGCGCAGCCCTCGTCGTCAGCACACATGATGATCGCGCCATCTTTGCGCGTCTGCGAGACAAATTGAACAAACGCACCATACGTGTCCTCAAGGTCTTTGTAAATGTCAGGGTGATCAAATTCAACATTGGTCACCACCGCGATGGTCGGCTCAAGTCGTAAAAATGTGCGGTCATATTCATCGGCTTCGACGATAAAGGCTGCGCCATCGCCATGTCGCGCATTGGTGCCAAGCACGGTCGAGGTCGCGCCGATGATAAAGCTCGGATCGAGGCCCGCATCCAGCAACACCTTTGAGATCATGTCGGTGGTCGTGCTTTTGCCGTGCGCGCCAGCCACTGCGATGCCGGCTTTGTCTTGCATCAGCAGATTGAGCAAGTCGCCGCGATGCCAAATTTTCATGCCACGTGCGCGCGCTTCGATCAGCTCGGGCTCGTCTTTTTTGATGGCAGAAGATGGCGCGAGCGCATCAACGTCATCAAGATGTGCAACGCTGTGACCGATGGAACACGCAATTCCTTCGTTGCGCAGTTCATTCAACATGGGTGATTCGGCGCGATCATCGCCAGACACGGTGTATCCGCGCGCGTGCAAGATACGCGCGATTGCGCTCATGCCCGCGCCGCCGATTCCCATGATGTGAATATGCATGCTAGATCACCACAATCAACACAAATAAAACGATTGCGATCAAAAACAGTACCAACGTTGAACCCTGGAAGAAGGCTGCCGCTGAATTTTTGATAAAGAAAAATTCGGTCCAGCCGCCTTCGGGTTTGAGAAACAAAGGTCTGCCTGTTGTCGGAAAACGATCACCGCTTAAGATGCCGGCTTGGTTCGCCCAAAACGCGATGGCGCTAAAAATGATGAACGCGTTGAAGCAACCCAATAAAAACGACAAGAGTGATTCCTCAAAACGTCCACGCGGGCCCGAGTCAAACCGACTCTTGGCGATTGCAGGTCCAACATAGCCAAAACCTGCGATGATTAAAAATGGCACCGCGAAAGCGGCCCATTTTCCAATGGGAGGCCACGCGGCAGCAAATGCGCCAATCTGCGGCGAAAAGTAATTCAACACAAAGAGCGCGAAGACGAGCGAAAAAGTCACGATGACCTCGCGCACCCATCCGCGCATGGTGGCGATGAACCCAACGATGATCATGAATGTGTAAAAAACGACATCGGCGCTAATCATGGCGCATCACCTCTTGCATCACAGCGGCGATGTTTTGCGCGCCGTTGCTTTGCGCTAAAGATTTCATTGCGGTGCGCATGCTCGCGAGCCGCGTGGGGGCATTCAATAATGTTCGTAGCATGTCAAACAACTGATCGCTAAGCTGTTGGTCTTCGACGATAACCGCAGCCTGACGGTCAACAAGATACTGCGCGTTTACTTTTTGGTAGCGCCAGGCGTGTGGATATGGCACTAAGACGGCTGGCAATTGCATCAGCGGCAACTCACCCAGCGACACCGCGCCTGATCGCGACACAGTCACATCGGCGGCTGCCATCGCATCCACCATGTCTTCATGCAAATATGGAAACGCGAGATAACGGGCTTTGAGTGAATCGGGCAACGCCTCACGCACAGCTCGCACAGCGTCCCAGTCATTGGCGCCGCTGACATGGATCAGCGTCGCCATCGGCAACAACCGATTTAACGAACTCAACACAGCCATATTGATGCTGCGCGCGCCTTTGCTGCCGCCAAACACCAACACAACTTTTTCGTCGGGCGCAATGGCAAACTTTTCGCGCGCGATCTTGCGAGCTTGGTTCAAATCGCGCGACGCGTTTTCAAATACTTCACGCACGGGGTAACCCGTGACGACGTGCTTTTGGGCAGGTAAAAATTGCGCCGAGGCTTGCGTCGTGGTGGCGACTTTGGTGGCGAGCTTTGCCATGGCGCTGAGGGCCATGCCCGGCTCAATGTCGGGCAAAAACACGACACTTGGCACGCGCCGCAACGACGCCGCGAGCGCCACAGGGACGCCGACAAATCCGCCCGTCAGTAAAACAACATCCGGAGCAAAGTTACCCACGATCTTCATCGCGTCGGTAAAACCGCGCGTGAGCTTAATCGCGCTGTCGAGCTTTTGTGACATGCCAACGCCATGTATGCCCCCCGCTTGGATGCCAACAAATGGCACACCTTCACGCGCGACCAACTCATGCTCCATTCCGGTTTGTCCCCCGACGAACAAGACTTGCAAGTCCTGACTCTTGATTGTTGTAGCGGGCGACTGCGCGGCTAGATCGGACGCTGCGTCCAATGAGTGGTTTCTCTGATGCATGAACTGCCGTTGAAGCGCGCGCCACACGCTGAGCGCGGGTAGCACGTGGCCGGCTGTTCCACCGGCTGATAAGATCACTCGCACGATTGTTTTTCTTTTCTCCTTGCGGCGATAGTTTGTCGTTTTTCTCTAGTTTGATTTTTGTGCCACGAGATACGCTGACCAAAATACCACACGCCGCCAACAAAACCACCGTTGATGAGCCGCTGCGACCCAAAAATGGCACAGGGATACCCGGCAATGGAATCAAGTGCAACATGCCGGCAAAATTAAGGGTCATTTGAATCACAATCCAGCAGGTGATGCCCATGGCAAGATAACTGCCAAAAATGGAGTTGCTATGCTGCGCGGTGCGAAAGCCATTCAACGCCAAACGCATAAACAAATACAAAATGACGAACAAGCCAAACCAACCCAGCTCTTCGGTCAAAATGGGCAACACGCTATCGGTGTCCACCGCTGGCATGGTGATCTTTTGGTGGCTAAAGCCCAACCCCTTCCCAAAAATGCCCGCATTAAAGAATGCGTAATAGGCCATCTTGATGTGATCATTCATCTTGTCAAAAGATTGGCTGCCTACCCAAAATGAGGTGATGCGATCCATAATATGTGAGCCGCCAATCATGATCAAGCCGTAGATCACCATACTGCCAACAGCAACCGCCAGCGCAATTTGATACCAGCGCGCGCCTGCCACAAAAAACATCGTTGCAGCAATCACGATAATCACGATAAAAGTGCTAAAGTCTGGTTGAATCATCACAAAGAAAGCCGCAAAGCTTGTGATGACTGTATAAGGCACCAATCCAAGCAACACACTATGCACTTGACTGCGACGTGTAGATAGCCATGTTGCCGCATACAAAATAATGACCAGCTTTAATATCTCGCCGGGTTGCACACTGATGCCAGCAAACAAAGTCAATTGACGGCGCGCGCCATATACATCTTTTCCTGTAAAGTAGACGGCAACTAATAGCACAATAGTTACACCCGCCAACGCTAATACTTTTTTGCCGTCCGCCAAATGACCATAATCCACGTAGCTCAACACACAAAACAGCACCAAACCGATGCCCACCGCCAACATTTGATTGCGCATCGCATTGATGGGGATGTCACCCATGCGACCATACGCCTCAGCAAAAAATGTTGTTGTGTAGGTTGTGACTAAGCCAATCGCCGTCAAGAGCAGCACCAAAATTACAAGTGTCCAATTTGGCGCGCTGCGTCGCAACTCCTTTGCGCGGTTGCGCGCCTGCACAAAGTTTAAGCTGAGGTTATTGGTTGTTGATGTCATAGTTGTTTCACCCACGCTGTAAATTGGTTGCCGCGCTCGGCAAAATCCTTAAACTCATCGAAGCTCGTGCCACCCGGCGAGAGCAACACCACATCACCAGATTGCGCTTGGCTCGCCGCTGCATTCACCGCATCATGTAGATGCACATGCGACTCGTGACTGAGCGCAGGTTGTGTTTTGTGAATTTGATCCGCAACCATCTCCGCCATCTCGCCAAACAAAATCACGCGCTTGCAGGTCTGCTGCATGAGATCAATCGCATCGCCCCATGGCAAATGCTTGTCGCGTCCGCCACACAGCAGCACAATCGGCGTATCAAAGCAGCGCAGCGCAGCCATCAGCCGCTCAGGCGCCGTCGCAATTGAGTCGTTGTAATACTTGACGCCGCGCAACTCGCGCACCAGTTGCAAGCGGTGCGGCACACCCATAAACGTAGTGGCAACCGCGCGGATCGCCTCGACGGATGCGCCTGCCAACGCAGCCAACGCAGATGCGGCTAACACATTCAGCACATTGTGATCGCCCATGAGATGCAACTCGTCGCGTCGGCAGATCGTCGCGTCAATCTTGGGCGCAGATAGCCGCAACCGCAGATCGCCATTCGCCGCCAGCCACGCACCATCGCCCACTACAGGCTCATTCAACGCAAACCACACCGTGCGCGCGCGCGTCTGTGTCGCGCGCAATATCTCGTCGTGCGCATTTAGCACGGCATAGTCGTCGTGCGTCTGAAATTCGAGGATGCGTTTTTTGGCGGCGACGTACTCCGCCATATCGGCGTGACGGTCGAGATGATTTGGCGTGATATTTGTGATGCAAGCGATGTGCGGGCTGCGCGTCATCTGCATGAGCTGAAACGATGACAACTCCGCCACGACTTTGTCGCTCGCGCGTATCGCATCCACATCATCAATGAGTGGATTGCCGATGTTGCCGCCGACCCACGCGCGCGTATCGCTTTGTGCAAAATGACGCTTGAGCATCTCACCGCACAGCGTGGTCGTCGTGGTTTTGCCCGCCGAGCCTGTGATCGCTACGATTGATGCGCGGCAATGCTCAAAGAAAATCTGCGCGTCGTTGCTGAGTGCGATCCCGCGTCGCGCCGCTTCTTGGACGATAGGTAAATTGGTCGGCACGCCACCACTCAGGCACAGCACATCGCACGCATCCAACAATGACAATGGATGACCGTCGCCGACGACGGTGAGATGTGGCAGGTCGCGCAGATCGCTCGTGTCAATGGCGCTGAGCGGTTTTGAGTCGTTGAGCGTGACGGTGGCGCCATGCGTGCAGAGATACCGCGCCAAAGATTTACCTTGTCGCGCCGCGCCTAAGATGACATACCGCTGCATACTTTCCACGTCTAAAACCTAATTCCCAAAAACTGCCAAAGCCACGCCCAACATGCCCGCCAAGATGCCGATCAACCAAAAGCGCTGCACGATCTGCGGCTCGCTCCAGCCAAGCAACACAAAATGATTGTGAATCGGCGACATCTTGAAAAATCGCTTGCCCTCGCCAAATTTCTTTTTGGTGTATTTGAAATAGCTCACTTGAATCATGACGCTCAGCGTCTCCGCCACCGGAATAATGGCGATGATCGGCAGGATCAACCATTGCCCCGTCATCAACGCGACCACCGCCAACGTCGCGCCCAGCGCTTCGCTACCAAGGTCGCCCATAAACACAGACGCCGGATGCACGTTGAACCACAAAAAGCCGAGCAACGCACCACTCATGACCATGCAAAAAAACGTCAAGAAAACCATGCCTTGCAGATGCGCGATCACGCCATACGCCGCAAAACACAAAAAGCTGATGAGCGCGGCAAGTCCGTCGAGACCATCCGCCAAATTCACTGCGTTGGCAAAGCCGTGAATAAAAAACACGGCAATCGGAATCCACAACAAGCCAAGATCAATCGGCTCGCGCACACCGGGGATCGCCACGCGCCCAATGTCAAACACGAGATTCATCACGATCGCGGCGACAATGGCAACGATGAGTTGAATCAACGCTTTAGTCCGACCGCGCATGCCCTCGCCGCGCCGCACGCCGCGCACACCCATGTAATCGTCAATCGCCCCGAGTGCCGCAAACGACAGCATCACAAGAATTGGCACGGCAATCGAGCGCCCGACAAACACATAATCAACGTAGCGCAACGGGTCGCCACTCGTGCGCGCCAAGATGCGCGACGGCAAATACATCAGCACCGTCATGATGAGCACCGTCAAGACAAACACAACACCGCCCATCGTTGGCGTTCCGGTTTTTGTCATGTGGCTAGAGGGGCCGTCTACTCGTATCTGCTTGCCTATGCGAAGTCTTGTCAATGTGTTAATTACGGGTTTGCACAACAACACCGCAATCAAAAACGCAACTCCGCCCATAAACAAAGAGGCGCTCATATCAACCCTCCACCGCCAATGCCGCAACGATTTCTTCCATCTGCATGCCGCGCGACCCCTTGATCAAAATGACGCTACGCTCGGTGATAATCTTTTTGAGCAGATTAATTGCCTCTGCACGTGTAGCCACGTGATACACCGCATCAGGCTTTGCGCCGCATTGAATGGCTTCGTCGGCGACCCAACGCGCTCGCTCGCCAACGCATACAATTTTGTGCGCGACAACTGCCGCGCGACAACCGACTAGCCGATGCTCGCGCTCCTCAGCATCGCCTAGCTCAAACATATCGCCCAGCACCGCGATACGCGGCGGCTCTAATTGCGCCAGCAGATTGAGCGCCGCAATCGTAGACTCGGCGCTGGCGTTGTAGCTGTCATCCAAAATAAGCGATTGATGCGGACCCTCGGTCTTGATCAAGCGCAATTGCTCAGTCGGCTGCATCATGGCTTCGATGATTTCGCCCCACACCATGCCTTCATTCAATCCAACACACGCCGCGCGCAATGCTGTATGAGCGCTGTGTTGCCCGAGCAATGGCAAGCGCGCATGATGTTTTTGATTGCCTTGATGAAAATCAAGCGAGATGCCATCTAAGCCATAGCTCTCGATGCGATCCGCCCACACCTCAGCGCGCGAGGTCAAGCCATAGGTCATGACGCGCGCCTTGGTCTGCGATGCCATTGCGCGCACACGCTCATCGTCATCATTGAGAATGGCACATCCATCGGCGGGTAGCGCCGCGACAAGTTCTGCTTTTGCCTGTGCGATATTTTCGATGCTGCCAAGCCGCTCCAAATGCACGGGACCAACGTTCGTGACGACACCAACCTGCGGCTGCGCCCATTCACAATAGGCAGCGATCTCACCGCGCGCATACATGCCCATCTCAAGCACCGCGCGCTCATGTTGCGCCGTGAGGTTAAGCAGCGTCAGCGGCAAGCCCCACTCATTATTTTTGTTGCCTTCTGATTTGAGAATGTGATATCGCGCCGACAAGACTTGAGCAATGAGCTCTTTGGACGATGTTTTGCCGATGCTGCCGGTCACACCGATCACTCGCACATTAAATTTGTTGCGCCAAAATGCAGCGATGCGTTGGAGCGCAGTTTGCGTGTTATCCACCCAGATCAGCAGTTTTTGATTTAGGCTCCAGTCAAATTTTGCGATCTTGCGATAACGCGCATCTACCACCTGATAGCTCGCCGAGTGCACCTCAGGCAACCGCGACACAAGCGCAGCGACTGCGCCGCGTCGCAGCGCGTCATCTACATATTGATGTCCGTCCACAGATTCACCTTGAGTCGCAATAAAGACATCACCCATCTCGACCTGACGCGAGTCCAATGTGAAATGGCGCACAAAAGCATTTGGCGCAACAGCATTTTGCTGCGCGCCAAGCGCCTTGATCACGTCATTCAAAGTCACTGCTGTCATAGTTCAATTCACATTTGGATTTTCACAATTACTGGTCTGCTGCTTTGAGCGATCAGACTTGTTCGTCAAATTTATTTCTTTTCGATGTCTGGCGGGATCTCAAGCATGCGCACCGCACGCTCAGCCACATCGCGCCAAACCGGCGCGGCCACATTGCCCGCCAGCGCGCGCACAGTGGCGGGATTAGGTTCGCTGATTTTGACAACGATCGTGAGACGTGGCGCAGTCGCTGGCAAAAAGCCTGCATACGATGTCAGGTTGGTGTCATGAATTACGTTTTTTGCGTTGTCACCTTCACCCTCGACTGTGACCCAGTCAGACACCGTGCCGGTCTTGCCTGCAACACTGTAGCCGGAGATCGCAATTTTTGAGCCGAGCGCGGCTTTGCTCGCGCTGATCATCAGATCGCGTGTCTTGCGCGCCGATGCCTCGCTGACCGCGCGTCCGATGCTAATGGGTTGTGTTTCTATCATGGAGCCGTCGCCACTCTTGATTTGCTCTACGACATACGGACGCATGACAACCCCATCATTTGCGATTGCATTCATCGCTACAGCCACCTGTAGAGGCGTGGCGGTCATGCCCTGTCCAAATGCGTCTCGTGCCATCACATACGGCTTCCAAGAGTTATTGCCCGGTTTCAACATGGCGCCGCCAGCTTCACCCGGCAAATCTATGCCCGTCGGTTTGGCAAATTGATATGCATCCATCGTCTTGTAAAAATCTTCTGGGCCCATATCGAGCGCCATCTGCGCCGCAATCGTGTTGATCGAATGCGCGAGCATGCCCTCCGCATCTTGTGTGCCATAAGCGGCGCCATCCAGATTTGTGATCGGCAAAACCGGACCTACAGCGAGTGAGCCCTTGTCGTAATATTGCGAGCGCAATTTGCCATGATCTATCGTGCTTGCTAATGTCAATGCTTTGATGACTGAGCCGGGCTCATTGGCTTCATTGATGGTCGGCACTGATATCTTGTAGTCAAACTTGCCGCTTTGTGAAAACGTCTTGGTGGCTTTGTTTGGATCAAAGGACGCCTGTTTTGCAAAAACGGATGCGAGCGTATAGATCGCGCCCGTGTGCGAATCCATAATCACTGCGTGCGCCGACGTAGCCGAATACTCGACCAAAGACTTGCGCAGCCGCTCTTCGACCGCTCGTTGCAATCCGCTGTCTATCGTCAGTTGTAAATCTGAGGCGTATTGCGTAGGTGTGATGATGTGCCGCTCAAGTCCACGAGACTCACGCAGACCAACGCCCGAACGTAGCTGCGTGTCGTAGTATTGCTCGATCCCAGCAAAGCCAACTGCTTGTGGTGAGTCGTAGCGCACCATACCAATCACTGCGCCAGCCGTTGTATTTTGCGGATATACACGTTCCCATGTTCTAGATTGAACGATGAAATGCGGCAGGTAAAAGTTGTAGGTCGTGTCGCCTGACTTCCATGACACTGTGTAGTCCAACGTTGTCGTCAAGGCAAATGTCTGGCTGATTGACAGCGCCTGATCCAGCAACACATTGCGTGTTGGGGTCGGCGCCGACGACAACATAATCTGTTGCTGCACGTCCGCGGCGGAACGCCCCAAAAATTTGCCAAGTCGCTCACCCATCGGCTGCGCAATCTGCGTCAATGTATATGTTCCCAGCTTCGACAACTCGCCACGATTAAGCTCGATACGATAGCTGCGCACACTCACCGCCATGACAACGCCATTCCTATCGTAAATTGAGCCGCGTGGGGGAACCTCGCTGTTGTGCCACGTTTGAACTCCAACCGCTTTATCCTCCAAATTGATAGCTTCGCTGGCCTGCTTGATAAAGCCATAAATTGCCAACACCACAATGGCAACCAACATAGGTAAACCGATCAAGAAAATACGTCGAGCTGAAATCATAATGTGAACATCCTCCTAGCGTTGACCATTGGCTGCGCCTAAAAATTGAGTCTGCGTAATTGGCACAAAACCAGCTGCACGTGCGCGCGCGTCTACGTTATCCTCTGCGGCGCCAATCTCCGCGCGCACTTGGTTTTGTTGTTCGAGCAAGAGCATGCGCCGATCATCAAAGCTGGTGAGTGTGCGATTGCGATTTGCCATCTGCGTGGCAAGAGACAACGAAGCAAATACAGCCAATGCAAGTAGCACTGCACTAATAAGCGTTACTAGATTGACCCAAAGTTTTTGGTCGCGCTGGCGTAATCTTTCAATCATGGTTGCTCCTTGTCATAGTCGCTCAGCGACACGCAAGCGCGCGCTCCGCGCACGTGGATTGGCAGCGACCTCTTGAGCGCTGGGTTGAATCGGTTTTTTGGTCAGCACACTTAACTTTGGAATCACAATCTCTTGTATTCCAAAACCGGCTGGCTGCATCACTGATTCGCGCGCCAAATCACGAAAAACATTTTTGACGATGCCATCTTCCAGCGAATGAAAACTGATGATGGCGATGCGTCCCCCCTGCGCCAACAGGTCAACCAACATCGGCAGCCCTTCGCGCAATCGGCGAAGCTCATCATTGACCGCAATGCGCAACGCCTGAAAAACCTGCGTCGCTGGATGAATCTTGTGCCGCACATTGCGCGCGAGGCTCCCGACACACTCGCGCAGTTCAATCGTTGTCTTGATCGGACGCGCCGCCCAGATTGCCTCTGCAGTGCGGCGCGCGTGCGTTACCTCGCCGTACTCACGCAAGATGTGAGTTAGTTCGTGTATATCGCTGCTATTGATTAGCTCAGCCGCGGTCATGCCATGCGTCTGATCAAATCGCATATCCAGCGCGCCTTCACGCATAAACGACATGCCACGTTGCGCGTCATCAAGTTGATTAGACGACAAGCCAAGATCAGCCAATACCCCATTCACCTGACCAAAGCCACACTCGCGCGCAACACTCGGCGCCGTATCGAGCCACGTCTGGCGCAACGACACACGCTCGCCAAAACGGCTCAATCTCGATGTCGCGTTGCGTATAGCTAGAGCATCGGCATCAGTTGCCAGCACACGACCATCTGGCGCACTCAGCTCTAGCATGCGTTCAGTGTGACCGCCGCCACCCAGCGTGACATCGAGATAGCGCCCGCCCGATACGGGATTGAGCGCTTGCATTACCTCATATGTCATGACAGAAATGTGCATGGCTTTAGATATTGAACTTTGCCCAAATGGCGCTGCCGCTCTCCGCGACACGTTTGTCTAGCTCAGCGCTATCACGTTGCCAGTCTTGCGCCGACAGCACTTCGATGTAGTTTGACAAGCCAATCAGCGCGAGTTCTTCGCCACCTTTGACGCCGATGTATTCGCGCAGCTTCTCAGGCAGCACGATGCGCCCTTGACTATCGGGAATCAAATCTGAGGCGCTGCTAAACCAGTGTCTGCGTAGCGCGTTTGCGTCTGGGTCAGACATCGGTAGTGTGTTAATGGCACGCGAGCGTGCTTCAAATTCTTCTTTGGTGAAGATATTGAGTGTTTTGGCGCGCTGCATGCTCTTGGCGATGTACAAACCCATGCTAAGAAGCGGTTGAAACTTCGCAGGAATAATCAACCGATTCTTGCCATCAAGTGTGTGCACGTAATCGCCAACAAACATGATTTCAAATTGGGTGTAGAATATTACTTAGATATTGATTTGAGTTTTCTAATTAATCAATAACTGATCCACTCCACACCACTTATCTCCATTTTACCCCACATTGTGGCAAATTAGTGTACTTTTTGCTCCACAATTGAAATTTGGCAAAACCGTCAAATTGGCTCTTGACAAAGAACATTAGTTCGCTATAATCGAACAAACGTTTCAGAACGCATGTTCTAAGAAACAGAGGGAGATTTACAAATGGCGCGACAAAGCTCAACCGAAATTACTGAAACGCAAGAGTCAATCCTTGAGTTTATTGAGGATTACATTGTTCAAAATAGCCGCCCGCCAACCTATCGTGACATCCAAAACGGCACCAAACCGCCGATTAGCTCGCTCTCGATGGTTAAGCATCATCTAAATGCGCTCGAAGAAGGCGGGCACATTGAGTACATCAAGGGCAGTTCGCGCGGCGTGTGGGTGAGTCAATTGCCCAAGCCTGGCGATTTTTTGAAAGTGCCATTGTGCGGGGTGATTACCTGCGGCGCGGGTCCTGCGCCGACGCCGGATGCAGACGCGCTGCGAAACCCTGAAGATTGGGTGACGGTTGCGCGCGGTCTGATCGGGCGCACTGATAGCGATCTATATGCATTGCGCGCCAAAGGCGACTCAATGATTGACGCCATGATTAACGACGGCGATCTGGTTATTTTGCGCAAGACCTCTGAGTTGCAAAACGGCGGTCTGTATGCCGTATTTTTGAATGACAAAAATGAAAGCTCGCTCAAGCGCGTTTATCAAGAGGGCAAACGTCTCAAGCTCAAGCCAGAAAATCCGACGCTAAAGCCGTTTTATGTGGATGCGCGTCATGCCGAGATTCAAGGCAAAGTCGTGTGTGTCGTGCGACAAGTCTAGCAAAAACAATATGCCAAACAAATCAAATCAAGTTGATACTGAGGTCCAAATCAAGAAAGCAGAGATCCAAGAAGAACGGATTACAGTGCATAATCCAATTTCACCCAATCATGTGACCACAGTTGACGCCCAAAAGTATCTTGCAATGAAAAAAGCTTTGCTAAAGGT
>CAZVQE010000028.1:13712-14226 GCA_964628875.1 uncultured Anaerolineae bacterium | reverse complement strand
TCGCTGCGCTGGCGCAGAGCGCCGCCAAACCGATCAGCGACGTGCGCGCCTCAGCAGACTATCGCAGTGACATGGTGAGTGTGCTTGTGCGGCGCGCGCTAGAGCAAATCGCTAGCGGTCAGCCAGCGTGGCGCGCTGAGACGGCGCTGTTGCATGGACACGCGCCAACTGCGAGCGCGATTCCCCAAGCCACTGTCAATGGCAAGCCATACGCGCTGAGTCACGACGGCAGCGAAAAGACGCTGCTGCGTTGGTTGCGCGAAGACTGTGGCTTGGTGGGCACCAAAGAGGGTTGCGCTGAGGGCGAGTGTGGCGCCTGCACGGTGCTGCTGGACGGCAAAGCTGTGATGGCATGCCTCGTGCCTGCGCCGCGCGCGCAAGGCTCGGCGGTGACGACCATTGAGGGCGTGAGCGCGGGCGACGTGCTGCATCCGCTGCAAGAGCAATTTGTGCAGTGCGGGGCGGTGCAGTGCGGCTACTGCACGCCGGGGTTGATCATGTCGGGCGTGGCGTT
>CAZVQE010000028.1:0-13702 GCA_964628875.1 uncultured Anaerolineae bacterium | reverse complement strand
CAACACGCTGCATGAATAACGAAGACGACAACCGCGCGCTGATAGATCAATTTTTGAATCAGACGACCAGCGCCGCAAAACGCGGTGATGATTTTCGCGCGGGCTATGTGGCGGTGGTCGGCAAACCCAACGTCGGCAAATCTACGCTCGTCAATGCGCTGGTTGGGCACAAGGTGGCGATCACCTCAAACAAAGTGCAGACGACACGCAAGCGCAGCCTTGGTATTTTGACGACCGAGCAGGCGCAGATGATTTTCATTGACACGCCGGGCATCCATCAGCCGCAGCGCGCGCTGAGTAAATTTATGATGCGCGAGGTCAATAGCGCGCTTGAGGAGTGCAATGCGCTGCTGTTTGTGGTGGATGTCAGCCGCGCGCCCGACGACGATGATCAACGTGTGGCGGAGTGGATCGCCAATCGCTCGCAGCCAAAAATCCTCGCGCTCAATAAATCTGATGCGCTCGATCCACGTCATGTGGTGGCAAATGTGGCAGCGTACGAAGCCATTCAACCTGACGCGCAAAGTATGCTGACGTCTGCCACACGCGGCGACAACCTTGACAAATTGATGACGATGTTGTTGGCGACGCTGCCACACGGACAAGAGCAATTTCCCGCCGATCAATTTACCGATCAGACCGAGCGCGGCTTGGTGGCGGAATTGATCCGCGAGCAGGCGTTGCGGTTTTTGAGTCAAGAGGTGCCGCATGCGATTGCGGTAACCATCGAGGATTTTGTCGAGCGGCGCGGCGGCACGCGCTACGCGGCAGCGACGATATACGTCGAGCGCGATTCGCAAAAAGGCATCTTGATCGGCGCGCACGGCAGCACGCTCAAGCGCATTGGCGCAGAGGCGCGGCGTGAGCTAGAGCGCGAGCTGGGCGTCAAAGTATTTTTGGAACTGTGGGTCAAGGTGCGCAGTGAGTGGCGCAGTGACGAGCGCGCGGTGAATGAGCTGATGCAGGTGGATGTTGAATGAGTAGATTGCACTTACAGTATTTTTTAATTGCGCTGGTCGTTACGTGCGCGATGTCACTGATCGTGGGTGGCTTTTTGTTGTCGCTGGTGCGCGAGATTACGGGTGCGGCGTTTGTTGCGGCGCTGTGGACGGCGATGGCGGCCGCAGGCGGTGTGGCGATCATGGCGGGCAGACGCGCGGCAAAGCCCTACATCGAGCCGCGCTACGGACAACTGGCTGGCACGGTCATGGGCGTGTGGTCGGGCGCGGGTTCGATGCTTGGCATCATCATGACAGGCGTGTTGTTTCGTGCGTGGTTTACGGCTGATGTGCGCGTGGGGCTGACCGTCATCGTGGGTTTCATTTGCCTGCTCATCGGCGTCATGTCGGCGCGCATCGCGGGTCGCCAAGCAGCACATCCGCCTGAGGAAGAAGTGTGATGTCTACGCGCAGCGATGTCGGCATGTGGGGCGAATCAATCGCGCAGCGACATCTGCAACAGCGCGGCTATGACATCTTGCACCGCAACTGGCGCTACGATCATGGCGAGATTGACCTGATCGCAAAGCAGCGTGACACCTTTGTTTTTGTAGAAGTGCGTACGCGGCATGGCGACGCTTTTGGCGCGCCTGAAGAGACGATCAACGCACGCAAACAAGCTAAACTCATTGCCACTGCGCAAGCCTATCTCGAACTGCACGAGTTGCGCGACGTGGATTGGCGCATTGATGTGATCGCCATTGATCTAGACGCCAAGCATGCTGTAAAGCGGCTCAATCACATTGAGTGCGCAATTTCAAATTGACCTGTCATACAGGAAAAAGTCCCTATCTATTTTGCGTATTCGCTTGTAAAATCTCTCTCATAAACCTTTAAGGAGATTTCAATGAATACCAAACGACTTACTTTTAGTTCGCTTGCGACATTAGCGCTCGTTCTCACTGCTTGCGCATCGCCTACTGCGGCTCCATCTGCGCCGAGTGGACAATCGAGCGGCGCTGCTACGAGCGCAGCCACATGCACAGCTGCGAAGGCAACTAAGCCCATGCCAAGCGGCACGATGCGGCTCGTGATCGGCACGGGTGGAACGGGCGGCGTGTTCTTTCCGTATGGCAGCGGTATTGCGCGCATTTTGCAAGAGAAGATGCCCAATACGCAAGCCACAGGCGAAGTCACTGGCGGTAGTGTCGACAACATGAAGTTGCTGCAAAAAGGCGACGCAGATATTGCCCTCAGCACGGTGGATAGCGCCTATGAGGCACAAGAAGGTATCGGTGTTTACAAAGACGTAGGCAAGATTCCGGGCTGCACTATCGCCACACTCTACACAAGCTTTGTGCATATCGTCGCGCTCGACGATAGCGCAATTGCCAAAGTCGAAGATATGAAAGGCAAACGCGTTTCGGTGGGTTCGGCGGGTAGCAGCACCGAAGTCGCGGCTGATCGTGTGTTAGAGGCGGCGGGCTTGGATGGCAAGAAGGACATCAAACGCGAAAGCCTGAGCGTCGCCGAGAGTGTCAACGCGATGAAAGACAAAAAGCTAGATGCGTTTTTCTGGATCGGTGGATTGCCGACAGCCGCAGTGACTGACTTGGTCAATACTCCGGGACTCAAAGTTAAGTTCTTGGACGGCGCGCAATATGTTGAGAAGATTCGCGCGAAGTATGGTCCGTTGTATAGCTCGTTTGCCTTGCCAAAAGGCGCATACAAAGGCGTGGATCAAGACGTACCGGGCATTGGCATTGGCAATATCTTGCTAGTGCATGAGAGCATGAACGAGCAATTGGCATATAACATCACCAAGACACTCTTTGACAATTTGGCAGATGTCCAAAAGCTGCATGCTGAGGCAAAATCACTTACTCCGCAAGTAGCGGTTGTTGGATCGTCATTGCCATATCACCCTGGCGCAATTAGGTACTTCAAAGAGAAAGGCATAATGAAATAACTTTATGAGAGCGATCTGCAAAGATTCACCTTGCAGATCGCTCTTTTTTTATTTATGAGCGATCAAAAATTGCACCCGCCTGAAGGCAATGACTCGGAAGTTGCCGAAGTCATCTCCGATGCCAAAGTCAGCGAGATCATTGAGGAGTTTGAGAGCGAAGCTCAGACACGTGATCTCAAAGGAATATGGCGCTGGATTGTGGGCATTGGCGCAGGCGTTCTTTCGTTTTATGCATTGTATTGGACACAATACAACATCGGCACTTATACATATCGCCCGACTTTCTTAGCGCTGGTGCTTGCGTTGAGTTTCTTGATTTATCCGTTTGGCAAACGAGACAAAAAAGTCCCTACGATTATTGATGTCGTCTTCGTCGTCGCCAGCCTCATTAGCCTGATTTATCTCACACTCAATTACGAATCGGCATTGCAACGCATTGTCAACCCAACACCGGTTGAGATTGTCATGGGATTGATTGCCATACTGATGTCGCTTGAGTCAGCCCGTCGCACAACGGGCATTGCTTTGCCACTCATTGCCGTGGGCTTTGCATTGTATGGTTTGTTTGGGAATTACATCCCCGGCTATTTTGGACATCGTGGCTATCGGCTCGATCGTATCGTAGGACAAAATTACCTCACGCTTGAGGGGCTTTTTGGCGTGCCGTTAGATGTGGCTGCAACCTTCATCGTGTTGTTTACGATTTATGGCGCAGTGCTTGAGTACAGCGGCGCTGGCAAATTCTTTTTGGATTGGGCGTTTGCTGCACTTGGCAAAAGCAACAGCGGCGCGGGCCCCGGACGCACCGTCACGTTAGCGGGATTCCTGCTTGGCACAGTCAGCGGCAGCGGCGTCGCCACTACGGTGACACTTGGCGCACTTGCATGGCCCATGCTCAAAAAAGCAGGCTACAACAAAGAGACAGCTGGCGGCATCTTGTCAGCCGCAGGCATCGGCGCGACACTCTCGCCGCCGACGCTCGGCGCCGCCGCATTCATCATTGCAGAGTATCTCAAGATCAGCTACCTCGATGTGCTTATCATGGCGGCGATCCCAACGATCTTGTATTACTTGTCGTGCTTTTTGATGATCGAGGCAGACAGCCGACGCATGGGCACGCACGCGGTTGCGGCTCAGGTTGAGTCATTAGCGCAGCTCACACTCAAGTACGGCTACCACTTCACTTCACTTTTCGCCGTCGCCATTCTCATGGCAGTTGGCATGTCAGCATACATGGCGGTGTTTTGGAGTATTTTTATTGCCTACTTGTTAAGTTTCTTGCGCCCAGAGACACGGTTGGCTTCGATACGTGGCTTGTTAATTGGACTTGCGGTGGGCGTAATCTTGTGGCTAGCGCGTGGCGTAATAAACCCGATACTCGACCCGCTCAACATAGAGATACGCAGCGAGTCAAATGCCGCGTTTTGGGCGATGATGACCGCGGTCTTGGTGTCATTGTTTGAGGGCTGGCGCAGTAAAAAAGGCGCAGCGCCCATTCTCAAAATGCTCGAAGCAGGCGGCAAAGGCACAGTCTCTATCGCATCAACAACGGCTGTCGCAGGCATCATTGTCTCGATCATTACATTGACGGGCTTGGGCACACGCCTCAGCGGCTCCATTGTCTCGCTTGCGGGTGGCAATGTCTTGTTCACAATTTTGTTTGCGGCTGTAGCTTTGTGGGTGCTTGGCTTAGCCGTGCCAGTGACTGCCAGCTACATCATTGCGCGTGTCATGATCTGGCCCGCGCTCGTACAAGTCGGTGTGCCGGGACCTGCGGCGGACATGTTTATCTTTTATTACGCGGTGCTTGCCGATGTGACGCCGCCGACAGCATTAGCGCCTGCGGCGGCGGCGGCTCTCACTGGCGGCAAACCCTATCCGACCATGATGATGGCATGGAAGTACTGCTTGCCTGGCTTCTTGGTGCCGATCATGTTTACGATGACGGTCGAGGGCGGTAGCTTGCTCCTGCTTGACACGGAGTTTTATCGCACTTTGCTTGACCCAAACAAGCTGACAGAAGCACATTTGTTGCTGACCTATGCTCCTGATTTAGGTTGGGACTTTTCAGGTAGCTCGGCAATGTGGCTGCAACTGGCGCAAACGTTTTTCTCTGCCTGTGTTGCGATTGTTGGTCTAGCCATTGCCTTTGGTGGATGGATTCGCCGCGAAGCAAATCTCATGGAGCGCGCGCTCGGTGGCGTGGGTGGCTTGCTGCTGCTCTATGCCAACACAGCCACAGATGTAATTGGTTTGGCAATGTTGTTACTTGCTATTGGATTGCATTGGGCTCGCACACGCAGATTAGTTCGGGCATAACGCGCCCTAAAAAGTAAAGCCCCATCGCTGTGTTGATGGGGCTTTTTTTGCTGTATAATATGAATATAAATTCATATAAATGATGGCTAATGTAAAAACTGCGCCTGCAACCGAACCAACGTGCTGCACGATGAGCGGCGCGGCGCGCAAGCTGCAAACCAAAGCCGAATCCGCATTGCCGTTGATTAAGCTCATGAGCGAAGCCAATCGCCTCAACATTTTTGCGTTACTGGCGGCGCAAGGTGAGCTGTGCGCGTGTGATATCGAATCTGCGCTTGGCATCTCGCAGACGTTGTTGTCGCATCATCTGCGTTCGTTGCGCGATGCGGGCTTGTTGACCGCGCGCCGCGATGCGCAATGGATTTACTATCGCGTGAATAAAACTGAGTTGGCGAAAGTGTATCCACTGTTGTGCCAGATTTTTAACCCGGAATGTGTGAAATGAAGAAACGCATTTTGATACTTTGCACTGCAAATTCGGCACGCAGCCAAATGGCGGAGGGCGTCTTGCGCTGGCTAGCCAACGATCAAGTCGAAGTATTTAGCGCGGGCAGTCGCGCCACATTTGTGCATCCGTTTGCTATTCGTGTGATGGATGAGATCGGCGTAGATATTCGCGCGCACCACTCCAAGACGTTTGAGCAATTTATCGGACAGCCATTTGATGCGGTCATCACCGTGTGTGACAGCGCCACGGCAAATTGTCCATTTATGCCGGGTCACTATCACCGCATTCACTGGAGTTTTCCTGATCCAGCTGCCTTTGAAGATGAAGAAGAAAAGTTGACCGCCTTTCGAGCCGTACGTGACAGTTTGATCAAAAAGTTTCAAACGTTTATTAAGGAGAAATAACAATGCAAGATAAAAGTAAGTTACCCGTCGCGGTTATTGGCGCAGGACCCGTCGGTCTCTCTGCCGCGGCGCATCTGCATAAGCGTGGTTTGCCCTACGTCGTTTTTGAGATGGGCGACCAAGTCGGCGCGAACATGCTCAAATGGCAACACGTGCAGCTATTTTCACCATGGCGCTATGTTGTTGATGAGCCAGCGCGCGAGCTATTGGCGCAGATAAATTGGCAAGCGCCGGACGACGAATCGTTTCCAAATGGCGGCGATGTCGTGCGAAGCTATTTGCAGCCGCTCGCGACGCATGCTGCCATTGCGCCGCATATTCAGCTCGGCGCGCGCGTCATTCACATCGCCCGTGTTGGCTGCGACAAGCAAAAATCAAAAGGTCGCAACGATCAACCGTTTGTCGTGCGCTTTGAACAAGATGGCGTTGAGCATGAGATCGTTGCGCGCGCCGTGATTGACGCCAGCGGCACATTTAACACGCCCAATCCGCTCGGCGCAAATGGCGTGCCAGCTATGGGCGAGCGCGTCGCTGCCAGCCGTATTTTTTATGGCATCCCGGATGTGCTGAGCGAGCATCGCGCGCGCTATGCAAACAAACGCGTGCTGGTCGTCGGCAGCGGACATAGCGCGTTTAATGCGCTGCTTGATCTTATTGCGCTCAAATCCGACGCGCCAGACACGCGCATCACGTGGGCGATCCGCAGCGCTGACTTTGGCAATATCTTTGGCGGCGGTTTGGGCGATCAGCTCAGCGAGCGCGGACTGCTTGGCATGCGCATGAAGCAAGCTGCTGAGCGTGGCGATGTCGAGATTCGGCACGGCGTGCGCATCACGCAGTTGCAATTTACGTCAAACGGCGTGAGTGTGCAATCAGATGTCGGCGCGGTGGGGGTGTTTGATGAGATTATTTGCGCGACGGGTTTTCGCCCCGACCGCACATTGCTAGGTGAATTACGCCTCGAGCTAGATGAGATCAACGAAGCGCCCGCGACGCTCGCCCCACTCATTGACCCTAATCAACATAGTTGCGGCAGCGTGCCACCACATGGCTACGAAGAACTCAAGCATCCCGACAAAGATGTGTATATCGTTGGCATGAAAAGCTATGGGCGCGCGCCGACGTTTTTGATGCTGACGGGCTATGAGCAAGTGCGCTCTATCGTCGCCGCACTCGCGGGCGATATGCGCGCCGCGCGCGAGGTGCGACTGGTGCTGCCTGAGACGGGCGTGTGTTCGGGTGCGCTAGGCTCAATCGGTGGTTGTTGTGCGGTTGAGCCTGCCAAAGGCGCGACCGCACAACAAGCCGATGGTTGCTGCAGCACGGGTTGTTGCGCGACGGATAAAAAAGTAGAACTGATCCAAGTCTTGTAGGAGTTAGGGGCTGGAGGCTAGGGGTTAAAGCGAATGATCTAACCTCCAACCCCCAGCCTCTAACTCCTACTCTCCCAACTCCCCTCTATAATCCGCACATGCTCAAGCAAACTGCGTTATTTAATACACACAAACAACTCAATGCGCGTATGGTGCCATTTGGCGGATGGGAGATGCCAGTCTGGTACACCTCTGTCAAGGACGAACATCTCGCCGTGCGCAATCAAGCAGGTTTGTTTGATGTGACGCACATGGGGGTGCTTGATGCGCGTGGCGCAAATGCGTGTGCGTTTCTTGATTTTGTCAGCGCCAACGATGTCAGCAAACTGGCAGTCGGCAAATCTCACTACTCGTATTTGTTTGACGCTGATGCGAATGTGATTGATGACATCATGATCTATCGCATCGAAGAGCAGCGCTATCTGGTTGTCGTCAATGCGTCCAACAACGACAAGGTTTGGGCGTGGCTTAACGACGCAAACGACGGCAAGCTCAACACCGCGCTCGCTCAGGTCGCGCCGCGCTGTGAGTTGCGCGATTTGCGCGCCGAGTCATCGGGCGCAGATCGGCGCGTAGATATTGCATTGCAAGGGCAAGCCTCGTTGCCGACATTGTTGCGTTTGTTGAATGAGGCTGACGGGGCGCAACTATCTGCGCTGCCGTATACCGGCGTCATGCGCGCGACGCTCAGTGTGACAAGCTCACTGACCTGTGACGTGTTTATCTCACGCACGGGTTACACCGGCGAGCGCGTGGCGTATGAGATTTTTGTGCATCCCGATCACGTCGTCGCACTGTGGAATAAATTGCTCGAGGTCGGCGCTGATCTCGGCGTCAAGCCGTGCGGTTTGGCTTCGCGCGATAGTTTGCGCACCGAGGCGGGGCTGCCGCTGTACGGGCATGAATTGGGCGACAAGCTCAACCTCGCGCCGTGTCACATTGGCTTTGATAGCTTTGTGAAGTTGGCTAAGCTATTCTTCATCGGCAAGCCCGCCTACGAAGCGCGCGCGGCAAATGTCACCAGCAAACTCGCGCGTTTTCGCATGAATGAAAAAGGCGTGCGCGTGCCAAAGCTGGGCGACCCCGTGCTGGACAAAAAGGGTCGCGTCATTGGCACGATCACCTCATGCGCGCTCGACAGCGAGGGCTACTTGTTGGGCTTTGGCTTGATCGAGACCGCGTTTGACGCGCAAGAAGGCGCGACGATTGGCGTGATCGCGTTGCCTGAGCGCATGCCGCCCGCGCTGACGCCATTTGCGGCGCTCGGCAGTCGCACGCTCGTGCCAGACGCCGCGACGATCATTTCGCGCTTCCCGCCGAGAAAGAAGTAACCCAACTTGGATTTGAGATAAGCAAAAGAAAGTAATAGTGTCATTCTGAACGAAGCGTAGCAAAGTGAAGAATCTCTAATGTGCAAATTGACGCACTAGAGATTCTTCGTTGCGCGGCTTTGCTTCGCGCCGCGCTCCTCAGAATGACAAATTTACTTTTGTCTCAAATTCATACTCGCGTACACCGCCAGCTCACTGCCATCCTCGTGCCAGCGCATTGTGCGCTCAAAGCTCATGCTAAGCTTTTTGAGTAAGCGCACCGAAGCCTCATTCATCGGATCAACAATCGCAATCAGACGCGACAGGCCGATGTCATCGCGCGCGTGTTGCAGCGTGGCTTGAGCCGCCTCCAGCGCGTAGCCCTGACCACGATATTGCGGCAAAAATGCGTAACCAATGTCCACGTCGGGCAGTGTGTCGCGTTTGATTAGCCCGCACATGCCAATGACCTCGCCGCTTGATTTGAGCTGCACCGCATACAAGCCAAAACCGTGCCGAGCATAGCTCGCTAGCGGCGTATTGCGGATGTAGTTGCGCGCATCGTCGAGCGTGCGCACGCCGCGATCAGCGATGTAGCGAATGAAATCTGCGTCATTGAGCAACTGCACGATAAACGCGGCATCATCCGTTGTGAAATGACGCAGTGTCAATCGTGCAGTTGATCGCGGCAACGCAGCCGATGCTGTGTGCATGATTTGCCACTTACTTTAGCCCGTAAATGTCGCCAAACTTGCGGCGTAAATACGCCACATACGGCGCGGCGCTGAGCGGCTTGCCGGTCGCTTTTTTGATGAGCTCGTTTGGCAGCAACGCGCGCCCGTATTGATGCACATTTTTGCGCAGCCAGCCGAGCAGCGCGCCATACTCGCCGCGCGCAAACTGTTGTCGCAAATCCGGGATCGCCTGTTCAGCCGCATCAAACAATTGCACCGAATACAAATTTCCCAACGAGTAGGTGCTGAAGTAGCCGATGCCGCCGCCCGACCAGTGAATATCTTGCAGACAACCTTCGGCGTCATTGCTCGGCGTCACGCCGAGATACTCGGTGTATTTAGCGTTCCATGCTTCTGGCACATCTTTGATGTTGAGTTTGCCCTCGATCATGGCGAGCTCCATCTCGAGGCGCACCATGATGTGCATGTTGTAGGTCACTTCGTCGGCTTCGACGCGGATGAGCGATGGCGAAACTTTGTTGATGGCTTTGTAAAAATTTTCGGGCGAAACTTTTTTGAAGTGCGGCAGCGCTTGTTGCAAGAGCGGATAATGAAACTGCCAAAACTCACGACTGCGCCCCACCAAGTTCTCCCACATGCGCGACTGTGACTCGTGGATGCCAAGCGATGTGCCGCTGGCGACGGGCGTGCGCGCGTAAATGTGATCTACGCCTTGCTCATACATTGCGTGCCCCGTCTCATGCAGCACGCCAAAGAACATCGGATTAAAAAACGATTCGTCGCTGCGCGAAGTGATACGCACATCGTCAATCGCAAAGCTGGTGCAAAACGGATGCGTGGTGTAATCGAGCCGCCCGCGCGCCATGTCGTAGCCAATTTGTTTTGCGGCGCGCATGGCAAACTCTTCTTGTGCGCGCTTGTCAAATTTGCCGTGAATCGGCGCGTCGCTGACCTTGCTGGCATTGGCGGCGATGGCGCGCACCAACGGCACGGTCTGCTCGCGTAGATCGGCAAAGATCGCGCGCACTTCGCGCGTCTTCATGCCGGGTTCATACTCATTCAACAACGCATCATACGGATGATCCTGCCAGCCGAGATAGTCGGCGGTGCGCTGCGCGAGCGCGACGTTCTTTTTGAGCCATGGCGCAAATGCGGCAAAGTCTTTGTTTTTGCGCGCGTCCACCCATGCGTGTTGCGCCTGCGATGTGGTGCGCGCGACCTCTGCTACAAACTCGGTGGGCAGTTTTTTGGCTTTGGTGTAATCGGTCTGTGCCACGCGCAGTATCGCGGCTTTGACTTTGCTTTTCGCGACATTAGGCTCGGCGGCGGCTTGCTTGAGCAGCTTTGCTGTTGCAGGTGCGGTGAATAGCTCGTGCGAGAGCTTACTCAGCGTGCTGAGCTGAAAACTGCGGCTGTTTGCCGCGCCATGAGGCATATACGTTTCTTGATCCCATGCCAACACTGCGGTGGCGCTATTGAGATCGGCGATCTCTGCGAGGCGCGCGGTGAGCGCGTCAAATGGTTTGCTCATGCCGCGATTGTACGCGGATATGTGCGCGTATGCGCGCGGCTAGGCGCCGATGATTGGCGTCGGCACAAACACCAGCACAAGCACGATTAACCCGATCAACGCCAACGCATAATGCACGGGACTAAGGGATTGCGTGTCATCTAGCACGGGTGGATGTCCGCGACCGAGTAACAAGAGTAGCAACGCCCAGATCATCCAACTGTTTGATACAAACGCCGCCAAGCCAAGCAAGACTGCAATTGATGCGTATGAAATCCACGTGGCGTATTTGCCAAACAGCGCATAGGCGATGTGACCGCCATCTAGTTGCCCGGCGGGGATCAGATTCATGCCTGTAATCAAAAAACCGATCCAGCCCGCCATCGCCAGCGGATGCAAAAATAAATCTTTGCCACTGGCAGTATCAATATGACCGACCACGAGATTGGCGAGCCAGCGCGTGAGCAATGAGTCGCCGAGCGATATGACATTTTCGGTTGGCACGACCTTGACCTCAGACAGCATCAGCCCGATGACAAAGATCGGCAGCGCCAACACAAAGCCGACGAGCGGACCCGCGATGCCGACTTCGAGCAGCGTGCGCTGATTTTTGAATGGTGCGCGTTGAAGAATGACTGCTCCCATCGTACCGAAGAGTCCGAATGGCATCGGAATGAAATAGGGCAGCGAGGCAGCCTCGCCGCGAATGCGATTCACCACATAGTGACCCATCTCGTGACCCAGCAAGATGGTCATGAGTCCGCCCGCGAACATCAGTCCATTGGCGACGTTGAGTGTGAGGTTGCCTGCTGCGTCTTGACTCGCCGCGCCCGTAAAAAATACGGAGGCAGTCGTCATCAAAAACAAGATGAATGGCAGAAGTTTGCCTGAGCTTTGAGCGCCACCCAGCACTGTCGGTTTGTGGCTCTGGGCGCGCACCTGTCGCACAATGTCGGGCAGGTTGCCGTGCGGGATCAGATGCAGCACGATATTGGGTAGCTTGGTTAGATCGGCCGCTGCCATAAATTGATCGGGCAATACGCCGTTGTTGAGTTCGCGTTCGATCTCTTCTTGTGCGGCGGTTGCGACGCCGGACAAGGTGATTGTGCCGTCGGATTCAAAAGTTTGGTTGTCCACGCGCATCCAATTTGCGACTGCCATGCGCGCATGCGCGAGGGTAGTGAGTTTGTCAGCCATTTATTTTGCCGCTCGCTTTGCTAATGTCTTGATAACGGATGCGATGCTGAGTAAGCCTTGCCCTTTGCCCATGCTGATGTTGCGTGTAAAGAGCGTTGGCACTAGATCGTCAATGGGCATTGTGGCGATTTCTTTGGCGGGCAGTCCATTGAGCGCGCTGGCGAGAATGGCGCTCAATGCGCGCGCAGACACGCCAAACGGATTTTCGACCGCGTAATAAAAGTTTACACGCTGCTCTGGCAGCGTCTCCATAAACACATAGCTCTCAGACTCGCAGTGAGGCACGAGATTTGCCTGTGGATAAGGTCGCTTGGCGATGCGCTCAGGCACGCCCTCAAATAAGTCAGAATACTCGATCAGCATCTGGTTGCGATCTGCCGGGTTGTCGCGAAACGTCTCAAGCACTTCGCGCAACGCCGCCGGATATTGCGAAAATTCGGACATTGGTTTTGAATTGTACAGCACTCACAAATGGCTCATTTTTCGGGAAAAGTTGCTATTTTCTGGGTCAACTTTGGCGAGTTTTCCACATTTTTTTAAGACAATTATGGAATGCGACTTATCCCCAAACGCTCATGCTTATCCCCAAAGTTTCACACCTTATCCACAAAAATACAGTTATGCAATCAATAATCTGAAGTTTTCATATTCAATTCTCAGTCCAACAGAGTAATATGGGGGCAGCGTTGTGGAAAACTTTTGGCCGACATTATTGAGGTATGTAAGGCGAGTATTTCGCGCGGTATTCGCCGTTGTAATGTTGTTGACGACGCTGACGTTTGATGTCCCACGTTCAAACAATCTGGATGACGCGATTGACGTTGTTTTAGCAGGCAAGCAATTTGGTATCACATCGTGGTTGGCGCGCGCATGGCTGACCAAAGGTGCGTTTGACACAATCGAGGCGCAGCGCGGGATGACGAGCGCGGATCAAGTCACCTTTGTGCGCGAGTCCATGCGGCTCGTGGCTCAATTCCAACAAGCACAGAGTCAAATTGCACAAATTTTTACTGATCCATTGGTGCGTGATGCGATGGCTGCCAGCGCTGACCTGCGCGCACGCCGCGATGCGCTGCGGCAACAGATTGACAGCCGCCAAAATTTGACCGAAGCCATCTTGCAAGCACAGGTCGAGAGCGTGTTGCGCGACGAGGGCTTTGGTGTAGGTGGACAGATCTTGCCGCCGCTGCGATTTCGATTCACCGAGTTGCCGGATGTGATGATCGTCTCGCGGCGCGACAAGATCGAGCGCATCAATCAGCGCGAGTTGCTGGGTGAATTGCCACTCGACGAGCAAACGCGCCTCGAGCAGCAAGTAGACGAGCGATTCGACGTTTCGTCGCTCATCACGCCAATTGGCGGATTGGGCGCGTACCCCGCCATGCTGCCCGAAAATGCGTCACTCCGATTTACCGTTGCGACCGCCGCGCATGAGTGGTCGCACAACTATTTGTTGATGCGGCTGGCGCCGGTTGCGGTGCGCTATCTCGATGACCCGACCGCCCGTGTGATCAATGAGACGGCGGCTTCGATTTTTGA
>CAZVQE010000027.1:12791-14330 GCA_964628875.1 uncultured Anaerolineae bacterium | reverse complement strand
GCCGCGTCGCCGGTGGCTTTGCCGATGAGAATCTGATCGTCGCGCAACACGGGCACACCCATCGCGCGCGCGACACTCTGACCCGACGGCAAACCAAGCTGCGCGCTGCGCAACAGATTGCGCTTGGCGAGTGATGCGGGTCCCGTGCCAGTGGCAGGCAATGGCAATTGACTCAATGAGAACGTCAGCGAGTTGTCAAATTTATAGGCGCTTTGCGGTTCGCCGATGCTTCGATTCTGATTGAGTTGAAAGAAGAACCTCCAATCAATGGCTGAGCCGGGCGCGGCTGTGCCAAAACCAGTGAGGTCTTTGCCATCTACGTGCGGCGATACAAACACGGGCAGGCGCTCGGTGTTGTCATTGATGCGATAGAGCGCGCGCACCATTGAGTGACCAAAGCGATATGCGGCGACACTAAACTCAACGGGCATCTGCTGACATGCGGAGTAAAAACGCAGATTGGTGCGCCAACCATTTTGCGTGCGTTGCACCGTGTCATCCACTTGACGCTGACCAACCATCGCAGGCAGAAAGTCAGTCAGCACCGCCCATTGATAGTGCCACGTCACTTGCTGACGCGCCTGCGCCAAAACCTGATCGTTGCTCAGATTTGGTCGTTGGCGCTTGATGTCATCCACGATCTTGTTGTGTAGCCGCAAAAAAAGCGTGTGCATCTGGCTGACGATTTGATTTTCGTCGTTGCGTGGGTCGCCTAGTAAAGCCGCGCCACGCGCATCACGCGGCACATCTACCGCGCCGGCGTCTGCTGATCCGGTCATGACCTTGCCAACCTTTAGATGCATACCATCGGCTTCATACAGTTGCGGCGATGATTTAGGACCTTTGCCATACACCGAGTCGAGGTCGAGCTGTGGCGTGCGCAGATTAGTCAGCGCAGTGATGGGCGTCGGCGTCGTCAGATCATTGGGGCGGTCGTCGAGCGTCAGATCGTGATCTATAAATTGACCCACGTAGGTGTAACCCGCGTCAATTTCGGCGGACTCTTCGGCGTCGCGCACATTTTCCGGCGTTGGGTTGTCCTCAGGCGCAGCCATCACGCGCGCACTCAGCGCATCAATATCGCTCGCGCTCCAATTCGCCGCGGGCAGATTTGCAAACATACGCCCATAGCTCTGAGCTGGCATGGCGCAGTTTTGTTGAATGGCTTGCGTCTCAGATGCAGGCTGTGCGGCAAATGCGGGTTGCGCACTCGTCGCCACCAACATTAGCGTCAGCGTAGCGCTCGACGCAATTTGAATAAAAGGGGTTTTGGATTGATTTTGCTTTTTCATTTTGTTATCGCTTTGTGTAGGTTTCACTGTGTTTGTTGCCATTGGCATCCACAAACTCAAACGTGTAACTGGTGTCGCTAAATTGATAGTTGACAAACTGCGCCGCCCCAGTGTTGATGTGATACTCGAGTGAGTAGGCGTTAGTGCCAGCTTGCTTAAAGTCAGTGATCGCCGCGCCGCGCAAAGGCTGTTGGGGCGCGCGCACGGGCGGCGTTTGTGGCTGAGGCTCGATGCCATCATCACGCAC
>CAZVQE010000027.1:0-12691 GCA_964628875.1 uncultured Anaerolineae bacterium | reverse complement strand
CGAAATAGCGCATTGCGCGCGGAGATTGGTTTTGCGGCGAGCTTAGGATTGAGCGGGATGCTAAATGCGTTGTCGCCGACAAAGGGCTGAGGCAGCGGGACTTGTTGTTGCCAACTGCGGATGCCGATCATCATCGGATGCGTCGGCAAACCATTTGACTCGACACGCCAATAGTTGGCGTCCTTAAACACTTTGACACGACTGGCAAATGCCGCAAATCCGCGCGGCATATCTTGCGGGCTGAGCGCGCTATCAGAGCGTGGCGCCCAACTTTGCGCGGGTTGTCCGATTCTCAATGGTGATGCACACGCAGCGAGCGCCATGCTCGCCAACCCATAGGCTGACATGCGCAAGAGGCTGCGGCGTGTGTGACGTACATCGCTGTGTGCGTGTGAATGGCTTTCGCACATGATTTACCTCGAATAAACAACGTTGAGCTCGGCGCGCGCCAACGTGCGATCTTTGATCGCGTCGAGTAGCACGGCGCGCGTCACTTTGTTTGCGGGCAGACTGATCTCGGGTTTTGCCGATAGCGCATATAGCGTGTAGGTGTATGTTTTTGCGCCTGGGCCCTTGGAGCACGGCGGCGCATACTCCGTGCGCTCATTGACGCTGTTGTTGCCAAACACACCTGCGTCCTTTGCGTTTTTTGACAATGCATGCGTGCTGACGGGGATGTCATATAGCACCCAGTACCAATGCGTATCGCCGGGTCCAGGCACATGATGCATCACAAGCGCAAAGCTGATCGTGTCATTTGGTGCGCCCGACCATTCGAGTGGCAAAGTTGCGCTCGCGCCATCGCAGGTAAATTCCTTTGGCAACATGCCGCCTTCGCTGACTTGGGTGCTGCGCAAGACAAATCCATCTTTGAGCGCACCAACGGGCGTCTCGGCGGCTTCATTGCGCGGCGCAGGGCGGCACGCGACGATACTCATCGAGATGACGAGCGTCACCAGTCCAAATGTGATATTTTTCATTTCACGCCTTTGAAACAGCTAATCGTGTAAGGGAACTCATACGTCGCCACATAGTGATACATATTGACGCGTTTGCCCTCCCACATGACTTCGCTAGTGCGCCCGTGACATTCATCAAGGTCAGCGTTAGTCAGGATGCTCCCCGTAGAGAGGTCGCGAGGACCATATATGCCAAATCCATCTAGCGCATAGCCAATCAGGTCTGTGTCATTGGCTTTGCCGTCGCCAAACAAACAGTTCGATGCGCTGTGATAGTGATACTGACCTCTTTCTTGTGGATGCCCCGAACATGCATCTTGAGTCTCATGTGCTACTGCATCGCGCCCGAGTGCATCCATCGCGTCATAGATCACCACACCGCTGATGCTCACGCCAATTACTCCCTCAGACAAACACGAAGGTTTTGAGGCAATAGTCGGGCTGAGCGGCACGCTAAAGGTCATTGACTGCTCAGTGATGCGATTTGGATTGCGATCGTATTGATAGGCGTCATCCGTTGATGAAATCGGAAAGTTGCCCGTGTCGTGATTGATCGGTAAATCTTTTGTGACGATCGTTCGCTTAGCGCCGTTAGATTTGATGCTGAGCGAGGCATTGGGCCATTTGACATTGCCGTCCACGACTGCTTTGGCGGTCAGGTCAAACGTTCCATCCGACTTGATCCATGGACCATCCTTAAATGCCCCGCCGCCACCATTTGAAGGACCACAGCGATAGACGTAGCCTGCCTTTGGTGTATAGCTCACCTTGCCATCACCGAGCGGCAAGCGTGTGAGATCGGGCGCGCTCGATGATGACGCCTGCTCACCCATCGTAATCGTCGGCACATAGATATTGACCTGTGCGTCTGTAACTGACGCTGCCCCTTGCAGATGGCTATGTACATCACTATGCGTGTGTGGCAACGCCTCGTCAGCCGCACGCGTAGCCGCTGATGCCAGGTTGCGTATTCCTGCGAATGCCATTCCACCGATCAACGCTGCACACAGCATGAAGCTTGCAATATGGAATGTCTTTTTCATTTTTACTCCTTTTCTGACCACCAAATTACAAAATTGTTTTTATGATTTCGACAGTAAATTTATAAAAATTCATAAGAAAAAAGTTGCCCTACAATCAAAATCCATGAGCCTTACTCGGGCGTTTCTGACCTTTGCGCGTCAACGTATCCGTCAAGCGCGCGCACACACGTGGGACGGTCGCCGCCTGATGCTGCATCCTCATGCTGAGCAAGTCAGTGATAGTGATGCATGGTTTTGGATGAATGGGGTTTGGTTTCGGCGCGAGACGCGCGCCGAGCGCGATCTGCGCGCAGGGCGATATAGCGTCTGCGATGGCATATCAAGCGTGTTACAGCTAATCGCACCCAACGCAGATGCCATTCCCAAAAATGGCGACACGACGGACACACAGATCATCATCGAGCAGACATGATGCGCTATCGAGTGACCCAAGAATTTCAAGACAGCTTTCGCGCGTTAAATGCGGTCGAGCAGCGCTACGCGTATGTGCGTCTGGCGCAATTTGCCGACGCCGAAAAATTTGTGCGGCAAGACATGCAAGTCACGCGCAGCAGCGCCGATGTGTGGGCGGTGGCATTTGGCAATCACAGTTGTTTCACGTATTCGTTTGTCATTGACCCTGCTACTCAAGAGATGCATTGCGTTTTGCGCACGATCGGTTCGCGCATAAAATAAAGCTATGAACTATTGGCTTTCACCGATTCCAAAAAATCTGCGCACGACCTCATGGGTCATTGGTCATCGCGGCGCGCGTATGCACGCTCCCGAAAACACGTTGGGCGGTTTTCGCACGGCGCAAGATCAAGGTGCACACGGCATCGAATTTGATGTGCAGCGATGCGGCAGCGGTGAGATCGTTGTGATTCATGATGATCTGGTGAATCGCACGACCAACGGCAAAGGCGCCATACGCGAATTAAGTCTGCGCGAGATTCAGGCGCTTGACGCGGGCAAAGGCGAGCGCATCCCAACGTTGGATGAGGTCTTCGACACATTTGCCAAAGTCAAAACAGAAGGCGTGCCATTTTTGTTTAACGTCGAGCTTAAGAGCTTCCCTGAACATCGTGACGAGACATTGCCCAAAGCAGTCACCGAGGTTGTGCGACGCCACAAGATGGAATCGCGCGTATTGTTTTCTTCATTTGATCCGTTATATGTGCGCGATCTGGCAGTGCTGGCAAATGACATCCCGCGCGGATATCTATACGCCCCGGGCTACGACGCTGCCGCCAGCTTGAGCCTCGACATGAGCAATATCCTTCATGCGTTCCGACATCCACACTTTGGCATGGTCACGCCTGAGGTCGTCAGCATGTATCGCGCCAAAGGTCAGCTCGTCAATGTCTGGACAGTCAACGACCGCGCCGACATCAAACGTATGGCAGATTGCGGCGTGTGCGGCATCATCACCGATTCACCACAGACCGCGTTTGAGGTGCTGAGTCAATCAGGCGGCGGCGGGTTCGGCTAATCCGCGTGAAGCTTGACCACCGTCACACCGTCGCCGCCCTCGCCATCTGTACCGGTCTCAAATGATTTCACCGCTGCGTGATTCTTGATGGCTTCGCGCACGGCGCGTCTGAGTGCGCCTGTGCCTTTGCCGTGAATGATGCGCACAAATGGCAAGCCCGCGCGATGTGCGCGATCCAAATAATCCTCGACCGTCTTGACGCCCTCATCGGTCAGCATGCCGCGCATATCAAGCTCCATGCCGGGTGACGGCGCGGACGCCGCCTGATACGCGCTTTGCGTCGCTTCTTCGCGTTTGCGTTTTTCGGCGTCCTCGCGCTTGACAAAGGTGAGCTGCGACAGCCGCACGCGTGTGCGCAAACGCCCAATCTGCACATCAGCTTCGTCGCCATTCAACCCAGCAATCTCACCATCTGCGTTGAGCGTCTTGATATGCACGGTGTCGCCCACTTGCAATCTGCGTTTGACAGTTTTTGGCGCTTCGATTTTTTGCGCCTTGATCTCGCTCTCTTGGCGCTTGATCTCGGCGTCTTGCATCTCGACCTCGCGCTCGATATCTTTGACGATGTCAATCGAGCCGCCCGCCGCCACGACGCGCGCGCGCAATTTACGCACCTCTGCACGTAGCTCCTCGACTTCGCGCAAGGCATCCTCGCGCGCTTCTTCGAGCAGTTTTTTGCGCTCTTGGTCAATCTGGCTCAGACGTGTGCGCAGCTTGTCGCTGTTGGATTCGGCGGCGCGCTCGGCGCGTCGCGCGGCGTCACGCGCGGCTTGCACCTGTCGCTGCATCTGCGCGATCTGCGCCAGCATATCTTCCGCGCGCAGATGGTCGGTGTCCATGTTTTGCTGCGCCACATCGAGGATGGCGCTCGACACGCCTAGCCGCTGCGCAATGGCAAATGCGTTTGATTTACCCGGCAAGCCAATCGTCAGCTTATACAGTGGGCGCAGCGTCTTGACATCAAATGCGACATTTGCATTTGCGGCGCCCTCAGTCAGCGATGCCCACGCTTTGAGCTCGGCGTAGTGCGTGGCAACGACACAGATAGCGCCATTATTGAGCAGATAATCGAGCATCGCGCGAGCAAGCGCTGCACCCTCAATCGGATCGGTGCCGCTGCCAAGCTCATCGAGTAGCACCAGCGAGTTCTCATTCACCCGATCTAAAAATGACACGAGGTTGGTCAGATGCGCGCTAAATGTGCTGAGGCTCTGCTCGATAGATTGCTCGTCGCCGATGTCGGCGTAGATCGCCTCAAACACGGGAAATTGCGCGGCTTGCGCCGGCACGCACAAACCACATTGGGTCATCGCCACAAACAGCCCAATCGTCTTCATGGCGACAGTCTTGCCACCTGTGTTTGGACCCGTGATGACGAGCACGCGCGTCTTGTCGTTGAGCGTCACATCTATCGGCACCACATTCTCCACATCGAGCAACGGGTGACGCGCCTGTGTGATCGAGAGGGTGATGGCATCTGTTTTTTTGTTGTTTGTGTGAATGGCAGCCGCGACAGCGCGCATGCGATCGGCGAGTTTGGCTTTGGCGAGGGCAAGGTCAAACAGCGCGAGCGCTTCGACATCGCGGATGATCGTCTCACGCTCGCTCCCAATTCGCCCTGATAGCGCCGCCAATATCCGATGCACTTCGTTTTGTTCGGCGATCTGTAGCTCGCGCCATGTGTTGTTGAGCTCTAGCGTCGCCAGCGGCTCAATAAACAGCGTCTGCCCGCTGCTGCTCTGATCGTGCACCACGCCCGGGATGCGCCCCTTAAAATCCGATTTGACCGGAATGACGTAACGCCCGTTGCGCTGGGTGATGATGGCTTCTTGGAGCGTGCCGGAGTTGCCGCTGTCGCTGACCATGCGCTGGAGTTTTTGCATCAGGCGGTCGTGCGCGATGCGTATCTCTGAGCGCAATTTTGAGAGAGTCGGCGAGGCATTATCGCGCACCTCGCCGCGCTCGTCTATCGTGCGTTGAATGGCATCTGCGATCTCATCGAGCGGATCAATAAACTGGGTGATCTCGTGCAGGCGCGGATACTCAGCTGCGGCGTTGCGCATAGCGCGTTGGACATTGCGCGCACTGAGCAGCGTGTCTCTGATCTCCAAAAATTCGCTGGCATCTAGCACACTGCCACGCGCCGCGCGCTTGGTCAGGTCACGCACATCGCGCGCGCCACCGATGCTGAGCATATCGTTGGCTGTCAGCGCGGCGCGGGCTTGGGCTGTCTCTTCGAGGCGGCGCTGCACCTCGACCAACTCAGTGTCGGGCGCCAGCTCACGCGCCAAATCTGCGCTAGCGCTGAAGCTACATTCTCGGACAAGTCGCTCAAGCACTTTTGGCAATTCGAGCGTGGCGAGGTGTTTTTGGAGCATAAATTGCAATCTCAGGAATCGGGAGACAGGAATCAGTTCTGAATCCTGAATCCTGAATCCTGACCCCTGTCTCCTATTTCTTGCACGTTTTGACAAACTCGTCAAACAACGCTTGCATGTCGTCGCGCGAGTCTGCCATGTCTTCGGGGTGCCATTGCACACCCAGCACAAATTGCTTATTGGGCATCTCGACGGATTCGATGATGCCGTCGTTGCTGCGCGAGGTCACGACTAAGCCGGGCGCGACTTTTTTGAGGGCTTGATGATGAAAGCTATTGACGCCAACTTCGCTATTTTTGATGATGCTGGCGATACGCGAGTTAGCATCAATGGCGGTCGTGTGCAGTGACTTTTCGCGCGGCATGTTTAGCACGCCACCGCGATGCTCTTGTTGTGTTTGCACCTGCGAGGGTATGTCTTGAATGAGTGAGCCACCGAGCGCGACATTCATCATTTGCACGCCGCGGCAGATGCCAAAGATGGGTTTGTCTTCGGCGACCGCCCATTGCGTGAGCAATATCTCGGCGTGGTCACGCGCGGGGTCAATGCCATCGGTCTTTTCATGCTTCGATTCGCCAAAGCGCTTTGGATCGCAGTCGGCGCCGCCGGTCAACAATACGCCATCGCACAGGTCATAGAGTCGGCGCTGCTCAGCGTCATTCAACGAAACAGGAACTAACAAAGGAGTCGCGCCTGCCTTGATGAGGGCATGTATGTAGTATTTGCCCATGCTATAGCGCAGATCGCCATGTTGCACAGGAACTGGAATCATGATGAGTGGAGGTTGTTGGCTATTCATTTTGGCGGATGATAGCGCATATCGCATCACTGCGCCAAACACAACCGCCATGCGGTTAGTTTTGCGCTCGCGCTTTGGGCTGACTTAAATCGCCTAGCCTGCTCAAAGCATGGGTCATTCAAAAAACAGATAATGAAGGATATGGATAATTTTTTTGCCGGTCTTTCGCGTCGCAAATTTATGAAGCTGAGCGTATTGGGCGGCGCCATCGCTTCTGTTTCGCCACGTGGATTGGAGCTCGCGCTTGCGGGGGTTGCGCAAGGCGCGTCTGGTGGGCAGGTAGGTGACCCAGCAGCGCTAGGTCAATGGTCGCCCGTGGTCAATATGGTGGATGCGACGATTCATCTACTCATGCAACCAGATGGCAAAGCTATTTTTTTTGGGCTCGGCGCGTACGACTTTTATCCATGCAAATATTTCGTTTTTGATATCGCCGCCAACACATTGACCGACGTGCGCAGCGAACGCAATTTTATTGGCGCGGGCATGACCCATTTGCGAGATGGTCGCATGATGTTTGCAGGCGGCACGGGTCAGGTGAGCAATTTGGATTTGCAAGGTGATTTGGCATATATCTATGATCCAAACACTCAAAAAATTCAATATCAATCTACGATGCATTGGCAGCGACGCTATACAACCTTCCGCACTTTGGCAAATGGCGATGTGCTGGTGATGGCTGGCACAAAAGATAGCGCCGAACTCCACGCGCGGCAGCACGACTTTAGCAGTGTTGTCAATACGCCTGAACTATGGTCACAATCTACGGGCCAATGGCAAACATTACCTGATGCAACCTTCGATGCCTACATTTACTATCCATGGGTTTATCAATTGCCAGATGGGCGCGTCTTTGTGGCAGGCGCGATGCGCAACACAACTAACAAAGGCAGGACGTGCTACATTGATTTTGCAAATGGCGCAAAAGTAACCGAGGGTCCACAAACCCAATTTGGCGAGCGCGATCTGGGTTGCAGCGTCATGTATGAACCGGGCAAGATTTTGATCATGGGTGGCTCGCGCGACCGCGACTATGATTACAACGAATTTGGAACGCTATGGGCGACCAACACCTGCGAAGTGATTGACCTCAATCAGCCAAATCCACAGTGGCGCTCGACAAGCTCCATGCAATATCGCCGCAAGGCATTTAATGCAACGCTGTTGCCAGATGGATCGGTGATGGTGACTGGCGGCACGCAAATCGGCGACCGAGAATACTACTACTCAAAATCCGGTTGGGAGCGCGAGATTAGCTGGGAATTGAACGACCCTACGCGCATCGGCAACAGCACGCTAAATGGTGTGAGCGTGTGTAGCGTGCCATTGACAGATAACCGATTAGAGGCTTACCTGATTAAGCCCGATGGCACAACGGGCTATATCACTCAGCAAACGATAGACACTGATACATGGTCATCGTTTGTCACGCTTGGTAGCGCATCAAACACGGCGCAAGATTTAGCGGCGGCTCGTCGCACAGACGGCAAAGCCGATGTCATCATCGCCGGAACGGACAACAAGCTATATTGGGCGCATCAAGCCACAGATGGCGCATGGGGCAACTATCAGCTCATCAGCAATACGCTCCAAGCTAAGCGTGTGTCATTGACGCGATTTCCCGATGACCGGTTGAGCTTATTCTTCATTGATCAAAATGGCAATGTGCAGCATCTCAAACAAAACACGGACGCTTCATGGGCTGCGCCTGAGTTGATGGGGACGACATCAGACCTCGCTACTGATATTGCTGCGGTGCGTTTGGTTAATGGGTTGGCGCACGTGGCGATCATTGTCGGCAATGGCAACATGGTCTTTAGTTCAGAGTACGCCGCCAATACGTGGACCGGCTTTAATGGCGACGGACGCATGATTGGATCAAGCAACACCAACGTCAAACGCATCGCACTCTCAGCGCGCGCGGATGGCAAACTCGATGCATTTGCAGTGACAACCAACGGCGCGACACTGGTGCATAAAGATCAACTGGACGGGAGTGACTGGAATTTATTTGAATTGGTGGGACGTTCGTCCGCCTATCAAACCCAAGATGTGCATATCGCGCCACGCGCCGATGGCTACTTTGAGTTGTGCCTCGCAAATTCATCAAACGCACTGATGCACGTCAAAGGTCCATTCACCAACTACGTGCTGCCGGCTGAAATCTGGGATCCCAAAACTGAAAAGTGGACGACGGTTGCAAGCAATGCTATCCCGCGCACCTATCACTCTGTCGCTGCACTGATGCAAGATGGGCGGGTGTGGGCGGGTGGCGGTGGATTTGGGCACCCGCCCGGAATCGCACATCCGGACGGAGAAATCTTTTCGCCACCCTATCTTTTCAAAGGGGATCGCCCAGCCATCAGCAATGCACCCGTCGTCGCGGATTACAACGAGAAGATCACCATCGAAACAGCAAACGCAGCCGATATCAGCCAAGTCACTCTGTTAAAACTTGCATCTGTCACCCATTCGCACAATATGGGTCAGTTATTTTTTAGTTGTGCATTTACCAAGACCGTCGGCGCCATTCAAACGACGATCACCGCAAATCCAAATGAGTTGCCGCCCGGTTACTACTATCTATTCATCTTAAATTCAAAAGGCGTGCCATCAGTCGGCAAAACAATCCGCATCGGAAAATACAAGGAGTTTTTGCCGCTAATCGTAAAGTAATCGCATGTGAGAAAATTCGCTCTGCGCAGGCGAATGAAGCACAGAGTGATACAAAATTTTCTCAAGGCGCTATTGTTGGTAGCGCCAATACTGGGTGCTCAGTTGAGCGCCTCGTATGCGCGCGTCAGCGCACAGCAACTCTTATTTCAGAACGGATATACAAAACTGAATAAGCGCCTTGTTCAACGTCATGGTCGCAGGGTGTTTACAGGGATATTTGTGAATTTGACGTTGCCGGATGAAGCGCTCAAGGAACATGTCGGACCCTATTTGTTAGGCACGTATGAGCTTGAGCTAGAGCCTGTGTGGCGCGAGATTTTTGCAAATGAGTTTTCGCAGATCATTGACGTTGGCTCAAAGATTGGTTTTTATGCGGTTGGCTTGGCTCGTCAATTTCCTCACGCGCAAGTCATCGCGTTTGACACAGATCCATACGCCAGATCAACAACCCAAAAAACAGCTACTGAGAATGGTGTTGCCAATGTAACGGTGCGTGTGTGGTGTGATCCTCATTGGCTCAGTACACACCTCCAAGATGGCGCGCTGATCCTCAGCGATTGCGAAGGCTGCGAACGTCAACTCTTTTGTGGTGAGCCAATCGCACGGCTTGATACAGCAACCTTGCTCATCGAGACCCATGAGATGTTTGCGGCAGGCGTCACCGAACAACTCATTCAACGTTATCAGCGAACACACGACATTCAGGTCATCCATTCGCGCGAAAAATATGAGTTGCCAACTATGCCGCTAGAGGATTTCACCGACCAAGAGAAACTCATGCTGGTGGACGAATTGCGCCCGCCGATCACTTGGCTCTATATGACGCCGCGCCAGCGCACGCCTAATTCACCGGCATAAACAAATCATCCACCGCGTCCGCGAGCTGTTGCAGCGTCGCCACCTGATGCACAGCGTTGGCTAATGGCGCATAGGCGGGCATGTCGCTGTCGCCCGTGCCCCACATAAACGGCGATTCGGGGTTCATCCAGATCACACGTCGCGCGCGCGCCTTGAGCGCTTGCACGAGATCGAGACGTGGATCATTAAAGTTGTTGCGCGCGTCGCCCACAAAAATCAACGTCGTGCGTTGATCCACCGCGTCGCCAAATTCATCACAAAATGTAGCCAAGCTGTTGCCAAGATCAGTGTTGTAATAACCCGATGGCAACATATGCAGCACTTGCGGAATCGCTTCTTCGGGACGATTCTCCTTAAACACCATGCTCACCTCATGCATGTCGCCAATAAACGCAAACGAGCGGCATTTGCTCACTTGATCCTGCATCTCATACACCAGCCGCAGCATAAACTCAGCCACAGGGCGCATCGAGGTCGAGACATCGAGGATGATCGCCAGCTTCGGCTTCAAATGGCGGCGTTTCTCTTTGAGTTCGATGGGAACTCCGCCGTAGCGTTGGTTGTGTCTAAGCGTCGCGCGCACATCTAGCTTGCCGCGGTTGGCGCGACGCATCCGCAGAGCCGCGCGCGACCGCAATCGCGCCACCAGCCGTCGCACATGCGCGCGCAATTCATCCGCCTCAGACTCACTCAATGACGCAAGCGGCTTATTCATCAGATCGTCAATGCGCGGTCGCCGCTGATACGGCTCAGGCTCACGCATCATGTTTTGCCCGACAAATTTGCCGATCTGCTCGCGCAACGTTTCGGCGTTCATTTGCACCGTGTCGCGCACTTCTTGGCGCGCCTCACTGCTCATGCCTTGCATCTTGAGTTGCTTCATCAGCGCCTCGAGTGCATCACGCAGTTGCTGTGGCGTCAAATTGAGCTGTCGCATCATGCGCTCGGTCAGCCACTGTTGCATCTGCGGACTACCGCGCATGTTTTTGTTTACGCCGGCTTGCTGCGCCCATTGTTGCATCTGCTCGCGCGTCGGTTGCTCGCCTTGCGCCAGCATTTGCATCATCTCGCGCAGTTGCTGACGCAGATTCTCTATAGCCTGCATCAGTTGCTGCTGCTCTTCTTCGCTCAGCCCTTGCGGCGGCTGCATCTCCGGCGCATCACCGCCAAAGTATTGCGGAAACAAACGATCAAATACTTCGGTGTCGGTCGGCTCCTTGACAAGCGTCGAGCGCAGCGCCACGCGAAAAAATTCGCGCTCGGTCACGCCGATCTGCTCGACCGCACGGATCGAGTCAGCCGACTCCGCCAGCGACACGCGCGCGCCGTTCGCGCGGAGGGCCTGCACAAATTCAGCGATGCGATTGAGCATAGGTTTGTTTTGTTGAATCGCGCTCTAGCGCAGTCCCACTTCGCGCGACTGACTTGGCTTCATCAGGGTGCGTTTGGCGCGCTGGATGTCCGCCTCGTGCTTGAGGATCACACTCAGCGTGTCGTTCAGCGTCTTCTCGTCGAGCGCATCCGCGTTGATCGAGACCAGCGCCTTCGCCCAATCCACTGTCTCAGCCACACTCGGCGATTTCTTCAGATCAAGTTCGCGCAGACGCTGCACCACTTGCACAATCTGCTCCGCCACTTTGGGCGCGAGGTCGGGCGCGCGCAACCGCACGATCTTGAGTTCCGATTCAAAGGACGGATAGTCCACAAATAAATACAACGCGCGCCGCTTGAGCGCCTCGCTCAGCTCGCGTGTGTTGTTGCTGGTCAGCACCACCATCGGCTGAGTCTTGGCTTTGATCGTGCCGATCTCTGGCACGCTGGCTTGAAAATCGCTCAAAATCTCCAACAAAAACGCCTCAAACTCAGCGTCGGCGCGGTCAATCTCATCAATCAACAGCACGACGGGTTTGTCGCTCATCAGCGCGCGCAACAGTGGACGCGGGAGCAAAAATCGCATGCTAAAAAATGCGTTCTCCTCAGAGCCGAGTTTGTCTGCGGCTTCCTTCAACGACCCCGCACCGCGCACGACATCGCCAACCTTGTCACGCAAGAGCTGCGTGTAGAGCATCTGCTTGCTGTACTCCCACTCATACAGCGCCTTACTTTCGTCCAGTCCTTCGTAGCATTGCAGGCGAATCAGCTCGCGCCCAGACGCGCCCGCCCACGCCTTTGCCAGCTCGGTTTTGCCCACCCCGGCGGGTCCTTCTGCCAGCACCGGCTTGCCCATATTCTCCGCCAAAAACACCACCGTGCTGATTTCATCTGACGCAATGTATTGCTGCCCAAGCAGCGCCCGTGAGACATCTGAGACTTGTTTAAACATGCGCGCCCATTATGAACCCAAATCATCATCTCTGCATGAGTGGTCGCTGAGCCTGACAAAGCGGGTCGCTGAGCTTGCCGAAGCGCGCACTGAGCCCGCCGAAGTGTGCGTCCAGCGCACATGCGATACTCGCCGCATGAAATGGCTCAAGCGAATTTTGATTGGCATCGTTGTTTTGATATTG
>CAZVQE010000026.1:11771-14485 GCA_964628875.1 uncultured Anaerolineae bacterium | reverse complement strand
GGTGGAACTAGACCTCGGCGCGCCCGTCACGCAACGCGCGGTGCTGGATGCGCTGGAGGCCAATTACCCGATGTTGCGCGGCACACTGCGCGACTATGGCACGCTGCAACGTCGCCCGTTTGTGCGTTTCTTTGCGTGCGGGCAAGATCTGTCACATGAGTCGCCCGACGCGCCATTGCCCGAAGCTGTGATGAGCGGAAAAGAAATTTACATGATCGTCGGCGCGATGGCAGGCGGCTAACACAAGATGCTCAATAAAATCGCCCGTCTGCGACTCGCCAGCCAACGCCTCGGCGCTCAAAAATTTGAGCGTGCGTCGGAGGTGGTGCGTTGGATGGGCGCGCTACAGGCGCAGGATGCGGCGATGGTGAAGTGGGCGCTCGGCGTGCGCATGTCATCTGCGCTTGAGACGGATATCAATGAGGCGATTGCGCGCGGCGAAATATTGCGGACGCACGTGCTACGCCCAACGTGGCATCTGGTGTCCGCAAACGATATTCGTTGGATGCTGACGCTCAGCGCACCGCACATCAAATCCGGCTTGGCCTCGCGTCACGCGCAGCTTGGCTTGACTGACGATGTGCTGACTCGCAGCAACTCCCTGCTCGAAAAATCCTTGCGCGATGGAGCACACATGACCCGCGAAGAACTTAAGCCACTCTACGCAAAAGCCAATATCGCCACCGATGAAAATCGCTTGTCGCATCTTTTGGTGTGGGCGGAGCTGTGCCAACTCGTCTGCAGCGGCGCAGAGAAAAATGGCAAACACTCGTATGTATTGCTTGCAAATCGCGCCGCTCCTGAGGCACGTCTCACACGTGATGAGGCGCTTGAGCAATTGGCACTGCGCTACTTCGTCAGTCGCGGACCAGCGACATTGGCTGATTTTGCTTGGTGGTCGGGTTTGCCTATGGCAGATGCACGGCGCGCGCTCGATGCCGTCAAGTCACAGCTCGATTCAATAGAGAGTGACGCGCAAACCTACTGGCTGACAAAAGGCACAGAAGCGGCTGATAAAAGCGTGCTGTTGTTGCCTGCCTTTGACGAATTTATCATCAGCTATCAAGATCGCAATGCTTCATTGTTTGAGGGGCATCAACGCCGCGCCATCTCCGACAATGGCATCTTTAGACCCGTGATTGTGCGCGACGGCGAGGTCATCGGCATTTGGAAGCGCAGCCTGACTAAGAAACGTGTCAGCGTAATCGCTCAACTCTTTGCCACGCAAAACACACGCACACTGGATCAGATCGCAACAGCTGCCGCAGACTATGCGCAATTTGTAAATCTACCGCTCGATTTTCAACATCAACTTTATGATTGACCCACAACACTTTTTACAAGAGCTGCTGACGTTACTCGATGAAACCTTTGACAACGTGCACGGCTACTATCTTGACAAACACACGTCGCTGTTTGAGACGTTGGCGACCATCACAGCAGACGAGGCTTCGATTCCCGTTGGCGGCAAATGCGCCACGCTCGCGGCGCAGGTCAAACACGTTGCGTTTTATCTCGACGTGGTGGATCGCTCGGTGCGCGACCCAAATACGCCGCGCGCAGATTGGGGCGAGATCTGGCGCACGGTGCATGCGGTGACGCCCGCTCAGTGGAATGAAATTTGCGCTGAGCTACGCGCCAACTACAGCCGCATTCAACAGCTCATCAAAGAAACGCCCGCGTGGCAAGCCGATCAGATTGGCGGCGCGCTCAGCATATTGGCGCACACGGCGTATCATCTGGGCGAGATCCGTCAAGCGCTATGCATCATTAGGAGATAAACCATGCCAACTCAAACTAACTCATCCGACGCACTGCCAAAACTGTCGGCGCCCGCGCAGCGCGCGCTCGCGTCCATCGGCGTCAAATCACTCAGCGACCTGAGCAAATTTAGCGAGGCTGATCTGCTCAAGCTACACGGCTTTGGACCGAGCGCGATCAAGTCATTGCGTGCGGCTGGCGTGCAGTTTGCGGGCGAGGTGAATCGCGCGGCGAGCGTGCATCCACTTGTGACGCAGTTGCGATTTGTGCGCAGTGAGTTTGCGCGCGCGCTCAGAGGGCTGAGCGATGAAGACGCTGCAAAGCGCCTCATGCCAATGAACTGCATCAGTTGGAATGTCGGACATCTCGCGTGGCAAGAGCAGCGTTACTTTTTGCAGTTTGCGCAGGGGCAAATGTTACGCGTCGATGTCAACGAGCAATTTGCCTATGGCTGTCCGGCGAGCACGCCGTCGCTCAAAGCCATGCTCAGCGCGTGGAAGCAAATTACTAAAGCTACTGACGCATGGCTCGACACACTGACCTCTAGTCAATTGCTGGAAGCGCCCATTGTGGATGGCAAACCGATTCCGCGTCAGTATGGCAATCTGCTCAATCGCACGATTTATCACTACTGGTATCACACCGGCGAAAACATGGCGATCAGACAGATGCTGGGTCACACCAAGCTCGCGGTGTTTGTCGGCAACATTGACAACGACGCCCCTTATCGCCCCGAGCAAAATTGAACGCGCGCAAGCGCCATTCACCCAATGATGCAAATCAGACCCATCACTGTGGATGAAGCGCGCACGCTGCGCATGGAAGTGCTGAGACCCGGACTACCGCCATCAGCGTCGGTGTATGCGTGCGGCGACGAGACGGATACTTTTCATCTTGGCGCGTTTGCGGGTGAATCGCTCTTGTGCGTGGCGACGTTTTCGCGCGATGTGGCG
>CAZVQE010000026.1:0-11671 GCA_964628875.1 uncultured Anaerolineae bacterium | reverse complement strand
GCGCGACGTTTTTATGAGCGACATGGGTTTGTCGCTGTTGGCGACGAGTTTGATTTGCCACACAGTGGCGCGCATTTTGTGTTTGTAAATACGTTTGAATAGCTTAAATGTCATTCTGAGCGACTTAGAGGAGCGAAGAATCTCTAATACATACATTAAGGTGTCAGAGATTCTTCGGCTCAGTGAGCCTCAGAATGACACACTGAATTTATATCCCGAAGTTAGGTTTTAATTACAGGAGAACTCAAATGAACGAAGCCACAAAAAAATTTAATACGATTGACGAATACATTGCTGCATTTCCGCCAGAGACACAAGCGATTTTGCAAGAGATACGCGCGACGATCAAAAAAGCTGCTCCAAAAGCAACCGAAAAGATCAGCTATCAGATGCCGACGTTTTATCTCAATGGCAACCTAGTGTATTTTGCCGCATATAAGCATCACATCGGTTTTTATCCGACACCCAACGGTGTCAAAGAATTTGAAGCCGAGCTATCCAAATATAAATACGCAAAAGGCACCGCGCAATTTCCAATTGACCAACCGATGCCGCTCAAGCTCATCGCGCGCATCACAAAATTTCGCGTCCAAGAAAATATGAAGAAGGCGGCGAAAGATTAAATCTTTTCCGCCTCTTTTGCGCGTTTGCGCAGCAGTGGTTGTTTGATCGCGCGCACGTCCAATTTGTCCGCGTCCAAAAAGCGCATAAATCGCATCACGCCGCGCGCGAGCGCATCCGCAAACGCGCCGTTTTTGGCGAGCGTTTTATCCTCGAGCCACAAACCACACACGACAAATGTGCGCGTGGTGCGATCTAGCTTGACATCCATGCGCGCGACGAGCGCGTCGCCCCACAAGATTGGCAGCGCGTAGTAGCCAAATTGACGCTTCGGTTCTGGCGTATAGACTTCCCACGTGTACGCAAAATTAAATAAACGCAACGCCCGTCCGCGCGCGCTGACTGGATCGAGCGGCGCGATGAGGCTGACCTCGTCGGTCGTAGTGGTGTCAATCGGGCGCCACGCTTTTGGCACACGCCCCGCCACAAGGTCGGTCAGCAGCGGCGCATTGTCCGCCAGCGTGTAATGCGGCATCTTCCAGCCTTCGATATTGACTTCGATCACCTTGTTATTTGCCAGCAGCGTTTGAGTGCGTTGCTTCATCTCCGCCACAGATAACGGATGATGCGAGCCGTTGTCCGCTTTATTCAACGGATGCAAGCCATAAAACGCAAGTTGCTTTTTGAGCAAAAATTGATTGGTGGCTTCTGCGTCGGCGGCATAAATCAAGTTTGCTGGAGCCACATTCTCCGTCAGCGCATACACGCGCTCAAAACGCTCACGATGATGGGTCATGACCTCGCCGATGTACCACAGATAGTAGAGCGCCACCGCGCTGTCTTTGCGCCCGCGATAACTGGTCGTGCGGCTGCGATCTTTCATCGCAAAGTCGCGGTTGCTGACCGTGCCGCGCTCGCGCAGCACCGCGCGCATTTCTTCGATGGCGGCGACCGAGTTATGCGAATGTAAATACGACGCCCAACGCGCGTCGTCGCGTTCTTCTTGCATTAGCCGTCGCCAGTACGGCAGCTCATCCATCGGACGCACTGCCAGCCAGCCGCCCCAATCAAAAAATTTGCGATCCTCGTAGGCGAGCTTTTGCCATTGCTCGGGCTTGTAATCCACCACGCGGCAGTTGAGCATGATGTCTTGGCTGCGCGCCGCGATCTGCAATGGGTCGAGCTGTAGATGCTCAACCGCGCGCATGGCTTGCTCGACGCCGCGCATGCCGCGCCAGCGTCGTCCGGGCCACAGCCCTTGTTTGCCAAGAATAAAACGCCGCGCAACAACAGGGTCAATCGAGAGACTCGCCATGCGCCGATATTACCCTGATGCGCTATCAAGTAGATTGTAAATTGGGCAAAAATTCTCACGCGGAGGCACTGAGATCGCCGAGCTTTTTCGTGGGTTCAGAGTGATGGCGGTCTTATTCTCGCGGCTCTGTGTCTCTGCGTGAAATTACTTTCACAAAAAAAAACAGAGAAGCAAACCAGCCTCTCTGTTTTGTGTTGCCTACTTTTTAATTTCGCGTCCGGCGTATTGCTTCTTGTAATACTCGCGAAACTCGCCGGTTTTGATCTTGCGCCACCACCATTCGTTATCAACGTACCACTTGACTGTCTTTTCGATGGCTTGCGCAAAGCTATGCGATGGCGTCCAGCCGAGCGCGCGCACTTTGCTATTGTCCACCGCGTAGCGGCGGTCGTGACCCGGGCGATCGGTAATCGGTTGGATCAATGAGTAGGGCTTGCCAAGAATGTCAAGAATCGCGTGCGCCAGATCAATATTTGCGGTTTCGACGCCGCTGCCGACGTTGTAGACTTCGCCGAGCGCGCCTTTTTCGACCACGATATCAATGCCCTCACAGTGGTCAATCACATATTGATAATCGCGCATCTGCTTGCCATCGCCATACATTGGCAGAGAGACGTTGTCAATGGCATTGGTCACAAACACGGGCACGACCTTCTCAGGATATTGAAATGGCCCGATATTGTTTGTGCCGCGTGTGATGGTGACCGGCACGCCAAAGCTGCGGTGATACGCAAGGCACATCACATCGCCGCCGGTCTTACTTGCAGAGTATGGGCTGCTTGGCTTCAGGTTTGCATTCTCATCACTGCGATGCGGATGCTCGATATCGCCGTAGACCTCGTCGGTGCTGATCTGATGATAGCGCTCGACCTTAAACTCTTTTGCGGCTTCGAGCAAGACATACGTGCCATACACATCTGTCGTGATAAATGTGCCCGGCTCAAACAGCGAACGATCCACGTGTGTGTCCGCCGCAAAGTTGATGATGGTATTCACGCCGTGATCTTGAATCGCTCCATACACGGTTTCACGATCAGCGATATCGCCACGCACCAGCGAATAACGACCCTTAAACTTTTCGGCGATGTCTTTGAGGTTGTCCGGATTGCCTGCGTAGGTAAATTTATCCAGCACAATCACATTCCAATCGCTATGCTTTTCGAGCGCGTAGCGCACATAGTTGCTGCCGATAAATCCGGCGCCGCCGGTAATGAGCACTGTCTTCATATCGTGTTGATTTTACAGGGTGACGAAGCCAAAAGGTTGAGCGCTCACTCGACTCACTCAATCAAAACAACCTCGCCCGAAGTTGCCTGATGCAAAGCCTGAGTTATCAATGGGACAAGAGGGAGAAGAAATTCCAGCTTTATCCGTTTGACACGTAGTGTGATAACAATTAATTTGCGACCCATTAAATTCTGTTGATATTGCAAATTCTGATCGAGTGTAACGAACGCATCAAATGTATCTTCTGCAAGAGCAAGCAGCTTGCCGTTTTTAATAGATGCCCAACCCATCTCAGCTACCGTTGATACAGCATGTGTATCAAACGCATATTTCAATGGCTTCGGGACGTTCTCATCGAGCAAGATGCGCATCTCACACCTCAATTCGCTCGCGTAACTCTTCCAAAAGTTGAACTGCAACCTCGCGTTCAACAGTAGGAAAATCTTCCAAAAATTGCCCCAATGTTTCACCTGTCTCTAGATAATCGAACAATGACTGCACGGGCACGCGAGTGTTGCGAAAAACAAGAGTGCCGCCCAAAATATCCTTGTCGCGTGTAACAGGAGACCTCGGCGTAATCTGCATAATCAAATTGTAACGCCGTCGCGCCTCATTCGCTATTCACATCGGCGGCATACAATCTGACGCATGAAGCTCACCGCACTCGTCGCGTGGCTCGACGACTATCTGCAAATCAAACGCTACGCCGACCGCAGCAACAACGGATTGCAAGTGCAAGCGCCCGCCGAGATCACGCGTGTGGCATTTGCAGTTGATGCTTGTCTCGCCTCTTTTCAAGAGGCAGTCGCCGCAAATGCACAACTACTTATCGCTCATCACGGCTTGTTTTGGTCGGAGCATATTCAGATCACGGGCGCTCACTATGAGCGCATACAGACTTTGTTCAATGGCAACTGCGGCTTGTATGCAGCTCACATTCCCCTAGACGCGCACCCCGAGGTCGGCAACAACATCGAGCTGGCGCGACTCGCGCAGTTGCAAGACATACAGCCATGGGGCGCGCACAAAGGTGACACCATCGGATTTGTCGGCAATCTGCCGCAACCGACGCGCGCGGCGGACCTCTATGCGCAGTTGCAGCGCGCACTCGGCGAGGGCAAATTGATCCAGCAGCGGACAAACAGCATCTGCTCGCGCGTCGCCGTATGCAGCGGCTTTGGCGTCACGCTGATGGAGGAAGCGCTTGCGGCGGGCGCAGACACGCTCATCACCGGCGAGACCAGTCATCAATGGTTTCAATCGGTCGCCGAGCGCGATATCAATGTCATCTATGGCGGACACTACGCCACCGAGACGCTCGGCGTGCGCGCCCTCGCGCGCGTGATCGAGCGCACATTCAAACTCGAGACATTGTTTATTGATCTGCCGACGGGCTTATAAAAGCATGCGAAAGCACATCCCTTTGATCTTATTTGCGTTGGCGTGGACACTGCTCGTGTTTGCGGCGGGCTGGCTCAGCAGCACACGTCTCGCTCCGCGCGCTGTGAATGGCAGCCCCGCAAGTAACACGGCTCAGAGCGCCATTTTTAATGAAGCATGGAGCAAGGTGCGCGAGAGCTATGTCGGAGCTGTGCCAACCGACACCGTGCGCGACTATGGCGCGATACGCGGCGCACTATCTACGCTCAATGACCGATTTACGTTGTTTGTCGAGCCGCGTGCACGCAGCGCCGAGCGTGACAGTATGCGCGGGCGATTTGGCGGCATCGGTGTCAATCTGGCGTTTAACGCAAAAAATGAGATCGTGATGAATCCGAGCGCGGACAGTCCGGCAGAGCGCGCAGGCGTCAAAGCCGGCGACATCCTGATCGCCATCGAAGACATCCCCGTGACCTCCAAACCAACATTTGAGGACGTCATCACAAAGATCCGCGGCGAAGAAGGCACAGTCGTGCATATCACGGTGCGGCGCGGCGAGGAGACACTCGACTTTGCGATTCGGCGCGCCGTGATCGAGGTGCCGTCGGTTGAATCGCGCTTGATGCAAACGAACACCAAAACTGCGATCGCCTATATCGCCATTCATCAATTTACCGAGCGCACAGGCGACGAGGTCAAGCAAGCCATTGTCAAATTGCGCACAGCGGGCGCAAATGCTTACATCCTTGATTTGCGCGATAACGGCGGCGGACTGCTCACATCAGCTATCAGCGTGGCGAGTCAATTTATTGACGACGGCAATGTGCTGATCGAAAAGAAGCGTGATAGTGAGGTGACCCACGCGGTGATTCGCGGTGGGTTGGCGACATCCTCGAGCGAGCCGCTCGTTGTGCTGGTGAATGGCAACACAGCCAGCGCGTCTGAGATCGTGGCGGGCGCCATTCAAGATCGCGCGCGCGGCAAACTCATCGGCGAAAAAACCTATGGCAAAGGTTCGGTGCAATTACTCTACGATCTGAGCGATGGCTCCTCGGTGCATGTCACAGCCGCCAAATGGCTCACGCCCAATCGCCGCACGATTGATGGCGTTGGCTTGATGCCCGATGAGGTTATCGCACGCGGCACAGGCAGCGACGACCCGCAGTTACAGCGTGCGATGCAATTGCTGGTTGGAAATTAACATTTATACAATGTCGTTCTGAACGGAGCAAAGAATCTCAGCGTTGTTACTTTTGATGGATTTCTCGCTTCGCTCCAAATGACGAGAAAAACTACATAGAGACTCTTCGGCACTTAGTGCCTCAGAATGACAAAACGAGAACATGCAAAACAACGAAAATAAAAATTGGATCAAGCGCCTTATGCTGATGCTCATCGCTGTCATGGCGGCAGTGATGATTTTTGTGGTGGGTGTTGTGATTGGCGCGACGCGAGGCACGGGCTTTGCGTTTAGTGGCGCATCGCCCATGCAGACCAGCGCGCCGGGCATCGGGACTCCGTCTGCATCGGCAGGCATCAATCAGGCGCTTGTCAATGATGTATTGCGTCGCCTGCGCAGCGAATACTACGGCGAGATACCAGCAGATGATGTGCTGACCGATGGCGCATTGCGCGGCATGGTTAGCACGCTCGGCGACCCATTCACCAGCTACGTCGAACCCAAATTCGCCAAAATCCTCGAAGAAAATCAAATGGGTGAATTTGAGGGCATCGGCGCGACGCTCAAACGCACCAACAGCGGCGCGATCCAAATCGTGCGCGTATACGCTGACGCGCCCGCAGGTAAGGCGGGCATCCAAAATGGCGACTTTATTGAGGCAGTCAATGGCACGCGCGTCACTGGTCTCAACCCTGACGAAGTCGCAGCCATGATTCGCGGTCCGCGCGGCACGGAGGTGACGCTGTCATTGCGTCACGCGACTGATATCAAACCCTACGAATTAAAACTGACGCGCGCGAAAGTGGTGATTCCCATCACCGAGTCGCACATAATCGGCGAAGGCGAGCGCAAAATCGCGTACGTGGCGTTAAATGAATTTTCGCAAACGGCGAGTGATCAGCTCACGCGTGAGCTGCAAACGTTGCTCAAAGAAAATCCAAAAGGCGTCGTGTTTGATTTGCGCGACGACGGCGGCGGGTTGCTCGATCAAGCCGTCAAGGTCGGCGATCAATTTTTGCGTGAGGGCGTGATCGTTATCCAACGCAACAACAAAGGCACCGAAGAAAAACGCAGCACAACCAACAGCGGCATCGCACAGGATATTCCGCTGGTCGTGTTGGTCAATGGCGGTACTGCCAGCGCATCAGAGATCGTCGCGGGCGCGATTCAAGATTACAAGCGTGGCACATTGATCGGCGAGACCACCTTTGGCAAGGGATCGGTGCAGTTGCCCGAGCGTTTGGCGAATGGGGCTCAATTGCGCATCACGATCCAGCGCTGGTTTACGCCAAACAATCGCGCGATCCATGGCGTGGGAATCACACCCGACTATGTGGTCAAACGCACGCTCGACGATGAGCAAGCCGGACGCGATCCGCAACTGGATGCAGCGGTAAAATTTTTACTCGACGTGGTCGCGCCCAGCCCAACCAATTAACATGACCAACTCGCATCACCTCCACACAAATAACGTGCGGCACAACATCGCACTCGCAGCGTGGTGCGCGCTGTGCGGTGTGATCGCGTCGGGTCAATTTAGATTGACAGCGGATGTGCTGATGACGCTGGCGCCGCTTTGGCTGATCGTCGCGGGCGCATGGCAAGTGGTGTGGCATGTTTTGGCTGAGCGCGATTGGATGACGTGGCTGGCGCGCTGGCGCAATTGGCACAGCGAAGGTGATGTCAAGCTCGCGTATCTTCCTTATCAACAGCCCAATTCACCCGCTGCCAAAACCATGCGCGCGCTGAGCCAAGCCAATGACTGGATGCGCCGCGATGTGTTGCCATCACAAAAGTATTGGCTGCTGGCGACGTTGGCTGCTGTGATCGTTGCGCTCATCATGTCGGCGACGATTGATCCGTTGATCGTGTTGGCGACGACGCTGATGTTGTGCGCGGCACAGATAGGTTTATTTGTAAATGGCATCGTCGCCAAACAAATCGCGCACGCGAGCGTGATGGTCACACTGGCGACGCTGGCAGGCTTTGCGGCGTTTAATCAGCAGATATCGGTGGCGATGCTCATCGGCGCGGCGGCATTTGCCGCGATGTATCTCGGCTTGCAGCTTGGCGCGTGGCGCATCTGGAATCTCGCGCTCGGCGTCATTGTCATCGGCATGTTGTGGCTCGGGCAAACGGTCGGCGCGTTTGTAATCGCGCTGTTGTGGGTCGCGCTGTGGGCGTCATTTGTGCGGCGCGAATTTGCGCGACAATTGATATGGCTCGGCGCGTGCGTGCTATGCGCGGCAATTGCCATGACCTAATGTGCGTGTCCTATAATCCGAAATACAGACAAGGCTTTTAAGAAAGGAGAAAAACTATGCCACAGTTAGGCGGAATGGAAATATTAATTATTTTGGTAGTCGTGGTTTTGCTATTTGGCGTCGGACGCATCGGCAAGATCGGCGGTGAGGTCGGCAAGAGCATCCGCGAGTTTCGCAAGGGCTTGCGCGGCGACGAAGCTGACTCGACTACGCCCGACAAGAAAAGCTAAAACAAAGATCGGATCAAATTGATCCGATCTTTTTATTTTTGTTTGCGTGCGATTGCTTTTTGATATACGGCGAGCGTCTCGACTGCGGCGCGTTGCCATGAGAATTGCGCCGCGCGCGCAATGCCCCTCGTCGTGAGATCGGCGCGTAGATCGGTGTCGCGCCACACGCGCTCGATGTGACGCGCAAGCATAGCGGCATCCAGCGGATCGTGCAGTAGCGCCGCGTCGCCAACGATCTCGGGCAACGACCCAGCATTGCTGCAAATGACAGGCACGCCGCGCTGCATCGCCTCCAACGCTGGCAAGCCAAATCCCTCATACAACGACGGCAGCAGCAACATACGCGCGTTGCGATAGATGTCATTCAACTCATCCGCCTGCAAGTGTCCGGCAATAAACCTCACGCGCTCACGCAACTGCAATTCATCCGCAAGCTGCTCAGCCGCGCCGCTGTCCCAACCCCGTGCGCCGACGATCAACATTTTGATGTCGGTGGGTGTCTGCGCCAATGCACGCAGTAGCGTCGGCAGATTTTTGCGCGGCTCAAACGTGCCGACAAACAGCGCGTAGTCACCCGCACCACGCGGTGTCATGTCTTGTTGAATGGTATCTGCGGCTTCATGCACCACGCTGACCTTTGACGGCGCGACATCAGGCATCAGCCGCAAGATGTCATCACGCGTAAACGCCGACACGGCGATGATGTGATCCGCGCGGCGCGCCGAGCGATGTGTGCCGCCGTAGTAGCTGGCGCCCTCGCGGCTCATGACCGACGTATCTTGCATGAAATACAAATCGTGAATCGTGATGACCTTTGGATAGCTGCCGCGCGGCGCAATAAAGTCGGGCGCGTGATACACATCAAATGTGCGACGTCGCAGTGCAATCTCCATCGGCAACGTCTTTGATTCGTAGCGATGATGCGCGGGCGTCACCGAGCGCATCACGCGCGCGCCAGCGGGCACCCAGCTCGTGTCAGTATCGCGACGATCTAGCAGCAACACAACCGATACATTCGGCAGTTGCGCGAGCGCTTGCGCTAGGCGGCGCGTGTATTGCGCGATACCTGCCTTGCGATAAAACATCAAACGGCAATCTATTAATACGCGCGTCATGTGAATTGCAGGTCAGTATACTTTTGCACAGTGCTAAAAGTTTCGCGCCCTGTGATGCAACGGATCGTCGCGCATCTGCTGAGTTGTTTGCCAAATGAAGGCTGCGGCGTTTTGATCGGTGAGCGGCTCGACGCATATGCCATCGCGCACGAGGCGCTGCCCGCGCGCAACCTACAGCCCGCGCCCAACCGATTTACCCTCGCGCCAGATGACATCGTGCGCGCAGATCGTGCAGCGGCTGCGCGTAGTTGGGACATCGTTGGCTTTTATCATTCGCACCCAAATCATGCGGCGTTGCCGTCTGAGCTTGATCGCGCGGGCGCATGGCGCGACACGTCGTTTATGATCGTGTCGCTACGAGATCATGCGCTGTGCGAAGCGCGCAGTTGGCGTCTCGGCGAGCATGAGTTTGCAGAAGAGAATATAGTGATTGAGAGTCACTAAAATAATCTCTTGATCATGTCACCCTGAGCGATGCGCAAAGCGCGCAAGCGAAGGGTCTCTGCGAAAATCAACTCGTTACGCGTGAGACAGAGATGTTTCGCTTCGCTCAACATGACTGCATTTACTTTAAGACGATTTCTGGATAGATTTTGATGCGTGTATTGATTGTTCCCGAATACGCCGCGTTTGGCGGCACACTGACATTTTTTTTGCAACTATTGGAGGCGCACCAAAACGCCAACATCGAGACGGCGATCTTGATCCAGCCGCATCAGACGCAGCCCGACATCATGCAACGCATTCACGCACTCGGTGTGCCTGCGGAGCGCATGTTTGTCAATGGCTGGGGCGCGATTAGCCAAAAGACACTCGCGCTAAGTGAACGCGTCAAATGGGTCGCGCCGCGCTTGCACGCCGCACGCAACTGGTTGCAACGTTACACGCCGCAATACTATGATGCGCAATTTGCCGCGCCCGCTATCGCTCAATTCAACCCCGACCTCATCACCGTCGTGAATGGCACGCCCGGCGCAACGCTCGGCGTGATGGCGCATCGCGCGCCGTGTGTGTTTGTGTTTCAGACGTATCCGACGTCGCGCCAACGTCGTCCGACGCGTTGGTTTGCGCGATGGGCGAGCGCGCAACGCAAAAATCAATTTGTCACGGTGTCGCGCTACTCGGCAAAATTGTTGGAGTCACATATCGGCATTCCATTTGAGCGCACGCAGGTGATCTACAACACGCATCGTCCGGAGGCGCTAGAGCCGCGCACAGCGCCGCCCAGCGAGCAGCCGATTGTTTTGACGATGGGGCACGTCATTCAATACAAAAATCCGCACACGTGGTTTGCGGTCGCGCAACGGGTGACGCAGCAGCATCCGACCGTGCAATTTTTATGGCTCGGAGACGGACCGCTCTACGAGGAATATCGCGCCAAAGCCGCTGCATCAGCCGCGCCTGAGCGCATCACATTTGCCGGCTATCACAGCAACGTAGATGACTACTACGCGCGCGCAGCGATCTATTTGCATCCGAGCCTGATCGAAAATCACAGCATGGCGATTTGTGACGCGATGGCGCATGGATTGCCGTGTGTCGCGTCGGCAGTCGGCGGCAACCCTGAGTCCGTCATTGAGAATGAGACGGGTTTTGTGTGCGGCGCCGAGGATATCGAGGCGATGAGCGCGCGCATCTTGCAACTGCTCAATGACGCCGATCTACGCAAACGCATGGGTGCGGCGGGCGCACAACGCGCCGCACAATTGTTTTCGCCGCAAGTGCAGGCGACGGCATATTTGGATTTGTATCGGCGGTTGGTGCGCGCTTAATAAGCGGCGCGCGACAAAAAATCAATAACGCCTGAAAATAAATACGTTGCAGGGATTCTTCACTTCGCTACGCTGCGTTCAGAATGACATTCTTGCTTTTCTTTGTTTATCATGAACTTGCGCTATGTACACGCAAGACGCGGATGTCGGTCGCGTGTAGATTGGCATCAAGTGTGATGCGCACGCCTTCACAGTAGCTAAAGGCGTCGCCCCATGTGGCGTGATCGGCATCAGGCGTGAGCGCGAGTGCGCCTGCCTCAAGGATGCCGCCGTGCGACACGACCAACAGACTTGCGCCATCGCGCAATTCATCAAGCAGCTCTTGCAACACATCTGCCTGTGTCTGGGCGAATCGTGCGGCGGCTGGGTAACGCCTAAGCGCGAGCGCCATGTCTGCCATGCTCGCATCGGGCGACCAACCCATAGCCTCGAGCGCGGCATCATCCATGTGCGCGAGCTCATTGCGCGTCTCATACACGGCGACGCCAAACGCCACCGCTGTCTCGATGGCACGCGGCAGCGAGCTAGTAATCGCACGGTCAAATCGCACACCCCGCGCGCGCCATTCGTCACCGATGGTGATAAACGCCCCCCCCATCGCCGCGGCCCGTGCCGAGGACTCGTTCC